>JAEWWD010000098.1 GCA_023396535.1 Bacillota bacterium | reverse complement strand
CTTTCGCACACGGCTTCAACATCCATTTCGGTCAGATCGTGCCGCCCAAGGACGTCGACGTCATCATGATCGCGCCCAAAGGCCCCGGCCATACCGTACGCAGCCAGTACCAGGAAGGCAAGGGCGTGCCCTGCCTCGTCGCGGTCAATCAGGATGCTTCGGGCATGGCGCACGATATCGCGCTGGCTTACGCAATGGGTATCGGCGGCGCGCGCGGCGGCGTACTGGAGACGACGTTCCGCGAGGAAACGGAAACGGATCTGTTCGGCGAGCAGGCAGTGCTGTGCGGCGGCGTGACCGAGCTGATGAAAGCCGGGTTCGACACGCTGGTGGAGGCAGGATATCAGCCTGAAAGCGCGTATTTCGAGTGCCTGCATGAGATGAAGCTGATTATCGACCTGGTGGTGCAGGGCGGCCTGTCCTATATGCGCTATTCCATCAGCGATACTGCCGAATACGGCGATTATAAAACGGGCAAGCGCATCATCACCGAAGATACGCGCAAAGAGATGAAGAAAATACTCGGTGAAATCCGCGACGGCACGTTCGCGCGCGAATGGATACTGGAAAACAAGGCGAACAGACCGTATTTCAACGCCCGCAGGCAGCAGGAGAGAGACCATCTCATCGAGAGTACGGGCGCGGAGCTCCGTAAGAAGATGAGCTGGCAGAAAGCGGACAACGATGCAAAGTGACCAAATTAAATCCGGCGCGGCGCGCGCGCCGCATCGGTCGCTGCTGAAGGCGCTAGGGCTGACGGATCAGCAGATCAGAAAACCGCTGATCGGCATCGTAAATTCGTTCAACGAAATAGTCCCTGGGCATATTCATCTGCAGCAGATCGCACGCGCCGTAAAGGACGGTGTGCTCGCCGCGGGCGGTACGCCTGTGGAGTTCAATACCATCGCGATCTGCGACGGTATTGCGATGGGGCATGAGGGCATGAAGTATTCGCTGGCCTCGCGCGAGCTCATTGCGGATACGGTCGAGTGCATGGCCCGCGCGCATTGCTTCGACGCGCTGGTATTCATACCCAACTGCGATAAAGTGGTGCCCGGCATGCTGATGGCGGCGGCCCGGCTCAACCTGCCCTCCCTGTTCGTATCCGGCGGCCCCATGCTTTCGCTGGCGGATCACGACGGCAAACCGCTGGATCTCAACAGCGTATTCGAGGCGATCGGCGCGGTCAGCGCCGGACGTATGGGCGAGGACCAGCTTTCGTATTACGAGGATAACGCCTGCCCCGGCTGCGGCTCCTGCTCCGGCATGTTCACGGCGAATTCCATGAACTGCCTGTGCGAGGCGATCGGCATCGCGCTTGCGGGCAACGGCACCATCCCCGCGGTATACGCGCAGAGAACAAGGCTCGCAAAAGCGGCGGGCGCGAAAATCATGGAGCTGTTGGAGAAGAATATCCGCGCTCTGGATATACTGACCCCGGCTGCGTTTGAGAATGCGCTTACCGTAGATATGGCGCTGGGCTGCTCCACCAATACGGTGCTGCACCTGATGGCCATCGCGCACGAGGCGGGCGTGCACATGCCGCTCATGCGCATCAACGAAATCAGCGCAAAGGTACCCAACCTGTGCAAGCTCGCGCCTGCGGGGAAACACCATATGCAGGATCTGTACCAGGCCGGCGGCGTTTACGGCGTGATGAGCGAACTCATGCACGGCGGACACTTGGACGGCTCGGTGATGACGGCCTCCGGAGAAACGCTTTCCGCAGCGCTTTCGGGCGCGAAGGTGTACGACCGTACCGTCATTCGGAGCCTGGAGGAACCGTATTCGAATACAGGCGGCTTGGCGATACTGTTCGGCTCGCTGGCGCCGGGCGGCGCGGTGGTCAAGCGGAGCGCGGTAGCTCCCGGGATGCTGGTGCATCAGGGCAAAGCCCGCGTGTTCGATTCGGAAGAGCTGGCGATTGCGGCCATCATGGCGGGCGAAATCAAGCCCGGCGACGTCGTGGTGATCCGCTACGAAGGACCGGCAGGGGGGCCGGGTATGCGCGAAATGCTTTCCCCCACGTCGGCAATAGCGGGTATGGGGCTGGATGAAAAAGTCGCGCTCGTAACGGACGGGAGATTCTCCGGCGCCACGCGCGGGGCGGCAATCGGGCATATATCGCCCGAGGCGGCGTCCGGCGGCAACATCGCGTATGTGCTGGAGGGGGATACCATCAGCATCGATATCCCCAACTACCGGCTGGATCTCGCCGTGTCCGACGAAGAACTGACAAGGCGCAGAGCCCAACTGCAGGTGAAGAAGCCTGCCGACAAAAAGGGGTACCTCGCACGGTACGCACGGGGCGTTTCCTCGGCGGAGCGGGGCGCTGTCATAGACTGAACATATTTCAAGAAAGGAGGATGCTATTATGGAGCGGAAGATCAGGATCTTCGACACTACGTTGCGCGACGGCGAACAGGCGCCGGGTTGCAGTATGGACATCAGGGAAAAATTGGAGGTAGCGAAACAGCTGGAAAGGCTCAAAGTTGACGCTATTGAAGCAGGGTTTGCCGTTTCCTCCGAGGGCGATTTCGAATCGGTCAGCAAGGTCGCCGCCATCGTAAAGGATTGCATGGTAGGCTCTCTGTCCCGCGCCTTGCCCAAGGACATCGATGCGGCGTATGAAGCCGTCAAGCATGCACAAGCGCCGTTTATTCACACGTTCATTTCCACGTCGCCCGTACACATGCACTACAAGCTGAAAATGAAGCCGGAGCAGGTGCTTGAGCGCGCCGCGGCCATGGTGAAGTACGCGCGCGCCAAATGCCCGGTTATTGAGTTTTCGGCAGAGGACGCCACGCGTACCGAGCCGGAGTTCCTCAGACGGGTCGTCGAGGCCGCTATCGAAAACGGCGCGACATACGTCAATATTCCGGATACCGTAGGGTATGCGACGCCCGAGCAAATGTCCGGGCTCATCCGCTATCTTTTTGAGAACGTCTACAACATCGATAAGGCAGTGCTGTCTGTGCACTGCCACAACGACCTGGGCATGGCGGTGGCGAACTCCCTCGCGGCTATCGGCGCGGGCGCGCAGCAGATCGAATGCACCATCAACGGCCTCGGGGAGCGCGCGGGCAACGCGGCGCTTGAGGAGATCGTCATGGCGCTCAACACCCGTAAAGACGCGCTCCAGGCATCCTGCCGCGTGGACAGTACGCAGATACTGCGCGCAAGCCGCCTCTTGTACGGCATCATCGGCGTACCCATTCCCATCAACAAGGCCATTGTGGGCGCCAATGCGTTCGCGCACGAATCGGGCATTCATCAGCACGGTATGCTTTCCGAGCGCACGACTTACGAGATCATGACGCCGGAATCCATAGGCTTGAGCAAAACAAGCATGGTGCTTGGCAAGCACAGCGGGCGGCATGCGTTCGTGGAGCGTATCAATGAGCTCGGGTATGAACCCACCGAGGAAGAAATCAACAAATATTTCGAGGAATTCAAAAAGCTTTGCGATAAGAAAAAGACCATTAACGACAGCGATCTCGAAGCCATCATATCCAGCAAGATGACGCAGAACGGCGGCATTTACAAGCTGGTGCGGTTTGATTTGCAATCGAGCAACACGTCGAAATCCTCCTGTGTGGTACAGCTTGACAAGGACGGCGTAATTCTTGAGGACGTCGCCCTGGGCGACGGCCCCATCGACGCGGCCTACAACGCCATTGACAAGCTGGTGGACGGACCGTCCTACCAGTTGGAGGATTACTCCATCCATTCCATATCCGAAGGCAAGGACGCCTTGGGCGAGGTCATTGTAAAGCTCAAGTCCGGCAATCGTATCATCACCGGCAGAGGCTTGTCCGTGGACATCATGGAGGCAAGCATACTCTCCTACATCAACGGTGTGAACAAGGTGCTGGAAATGGGCGTGAAGTACGAGGGAACCGAGCTGGCGAAAGAAGCCTGAGCAGTTGACGCGGCGTTAGCGCAATGGCCGCATATCCGGCAGGTTTTGCACGGATTCGTCCTTGCGCGAAGCGCCGCGCCGGCGGTATGCTTAAGCCGGGGACGGTGGATTCTTCCCCGTCCTGGCGGCATCACATCGAATACGGACATGTGAGGGATACGATATGGCAATGACGATGACACAAAAAATACTTGCCGCACATTGCGGCGAGAGGACGATCACCGCCGGACAGATCGTTTTGGCAAACCTCGATATGGTGCTGGGCAACGATATTACGTCGCCCGTGGCCATCAACGAATTTGAACGGGCGGGCTGTGACTGCGTGTTCGACAGGGAAAAAATCGCGCTGGTGATGGATCATTTTACGCCCAACAAGGATATCAAGGCGGCGGAGCAATGCAAACAGACTCGGGAATTCGCCGGGGAACAGAATATCAAAAACTTCTTTGACGTAGGCGAAATGGGCGTGGAGCACGCGCTGCTGCCGGAAAAAGGCCTGGTCGTGCCGGGGGATGTCGTGATAGGAGCGGACAGCCACACCTGTACCTATGGCGCGCTCGGCGCGTTTTCCACCGGCGTTGGCTCCACGGATATGGCCGCGGGCATGGCGACAGGCCGCGTCTGGCTGAAGGCGCCCGCCGCAATCCGCTTCCGGCTGCACGGAAAACTGAACAAGTGGGTCTCGGGCAAGGATGTGATCCTACATATAATAGGAAAGATCGGTGTGGACGGCGCGCTGTACCGTTCCATGGAATACACGGGGGAAGGAGTCGAGGCGCTTTCCATGGCGGATCGCTTTACCATCTGCAATATGGCGATCGAAGCGGGCGCCAAAAACGGCATATTCCCGGTGGATGAAAACACGCTGCAATACTGGCGCAAGCACGGCAAGCGCAAACCCGCGATCTACTTTGCCGATCCGGACGCAGAATACGAGCAAACGCATGATATCGATCTTTCCGCCATCAAACAGACCGTGGCCTTCCCGCATTTACCGGAGAACACGCGCACGTTTGATGAAATTCCCGACATACCCATCGATCAGGTTGTCATAGGCTCCTGTACCAACGGCAGGCTGGAGGACATGATGGCGGCCGCCGAGGTCCTGCGCGGGAAAAAGGTGGCCAAAGGCGTGCGCGCCATCATCATTCCCGCGACGCAGCGGGTATATCTTGATGCGCTGGAAATGGGGCTTATCAAAACGTTCATAGAAGCCGGCTGCGTGGTATCCACGCCGACCTGCGGACCCTGCCTGGGCGGGTATATGGGCATACTCGCCAAGGGCGAGCGCTGCGTGGCGACGACTAACCGCAATTTCGTGGGGCGTATGGGGCATAAGGAAAGCGAGATATACCTCGCGAGTCCCGTCGTTGCGGCCGCTTCGGCCATAGCGGGCAGGCTTGCGCCCAAAGAATAGAGGGGAGGCGACGCATATGAAAGTACAGGGAAAAGCTATCTGCTATGGGGATAACGTGGATACGGACGTCATTATTCCGGCTCGCTATCTGAATACTGCGAACGCGCAGGAGCTCGCCGCCCATTGTATGGAGGATATCGATCCGACATTCGTCAAACGCGTTCAGCCGGGGGATATCATCGCGGCGGGCAGTAATTTCGGGTGCGGCTCCTCCCGCGAGCACGCGCCGATCGCCATAAAAGCGTCCGGCGTGGCGGCTGTGGTGGCGAAGAGCTTCGCGCGCATATTCTACCGCAATTCCATCAATATCGGCCTGCCCATCGTAGAATGCGGCGCGGATATCGGCAAGGACGACGTGCTGGAAATCGACTTCGACGCAGGCGTGCTCCGCAATATCACAAAGGGAACGCAGGATACGTTTGCCGCTTTTCCGCCGTTTTTGCAGGATATCATAGCGGCGGGTGGGCTGATGGAAGCCGTCCGGGAGGGCAAACTGTGAAAGAGGAGTCATATTCCATCGCAGTCGTCGCTGGGGACGGAAT
>JAEWWD010000084.1 GCA_023396535.1 Bacillota bacterium | reverse complement strand
TAAGCTATAATGAGAGGGGAAGTGTTTTATGGAAGAAAAAAAGGGCACCGCGCCACTGAAACCCCGCGATAGTTTTACGTCGAAATGGGGCTTCATCATGGCGGCCGTCGGCTCCGCCGTCGGTATGGCAAACGTGTGGGCATTCCCTTACCGTACCGCAAAGTACGGCGGCGCATCCTTCCTGATTCCGTATCTGATCTGCCTGGTGATACTCATGGTCACCGGCGTTTCCGCGGAAATCGCGTTCGGCCGGTGGGGCAAAACGGGCCCGGTCGGCACGTTCCGCAGAGCGCTGACCATGAAGAACAAATCTCTGAAGGAAATCGGCTGGATCCCCGTCATCGGCATATTCGGCATAGGCACCGGTTACGCCGTAATCATGGGCTGGGTGCTCCGCTATTTGTGGGGCTCCATTTCCGGCGCGGTGATGACCACACAGAACACCGGCGCGTATTTTGGGGCCATCTGCGGGCCGTTCGGCAGTCTTCCTTGGCATCTGGTTGCTTTGGCGATCGCGTTCGTCATCATGATCGCCGGCGTTTCCAAGGGCATTGAGAAGGTCAGCAAGGTTATGATGCCCCTGTTCTACGTCTGCTTCATCTACATGGCCATCCGCGTGGCGTTCATACCCGGCGCGACGGAAGGCTACAAGTACCTGTTCGTTCCCGACTGGAAGTTCATGGCCGATCCCAAGACATGGATGTTCGCGCTGGGGCAGTGCTTCTTCTCGCTGTCGCTGGGCGGCGCGGGCACGCTGGTATACGGTTCGTACTTCAGTGAAAAGGAAGACGTGATCAACGCCTCCATCAACATCGCCGTATTCGATACGCTGGCTGCGCTGCTTGCCGCGCTGGTCGTAATACCCGCCGTATTCGCGTTTAAGTTCGACCTCGCTTCCGGTCCACCGCTGATGTTCATCACGCTGCCCGCCATATTCCAGGAGATGGCCGGCGGACAGATATTCGCCATCATATTCTTTGTCGCCATATTCTTTGCGGCCGTTACCTCCATCATCAACCTGTTTGAGCCGCCGATCGAGGCGCTTGTCCAGAAGCTAAACATGAAACGCACTTCGTCCATCGCCATCGTCGCCACCCTCGCCACCATAATAGGGTTGTTCCTCGAAAACGCGGATCTCATAGGCGGCTGGATGGATCTGATGTCCGTATACGTGGTGCCGTTTGGCGCTGCTATCGTGGCCATCATATTCTTCTGGGTCATGGATAAAAAGTTCGTGCTGGAGCAGTACCAACTGGGCCGCAAGAAGAGCGTGCCCGAGTGGCTCTATCCGCTGGGCAAGTATGTATTCAGCGCCATCGCCATATTGGTCGTGGTGCTGGGCATCGTGTTCGGGGGTATCGGATAAACAGGTCAAACAAGTGGCAATGCCACTTGTTTGAGGTTCACCGCGCAAGTCGGCGCTCGGTTTCCTGCTTCGCAGGAAGCCTGTCACGCCGACTTGTGCTTCTCGGTTGTACAGCCGCAGGCTGTACATTTATCCTTGAGGGATCCCCGAATGTACCATTCGGGGGAAGGTGTCATTTTGCGCCGTACATGCCGCCGGCAATTGGTTGTGTAGCCATAGGCTGCACATAAATCCTTGAAGAATACCCGAATGTATCATTCGGGTGAATGACGGATTAAAAGCCTCTGTCTAATTATTCCCATCTTATACCTTTCGATAGAATATAGTGGTTTCCAATCCCTAACATTCGGTATAGAGTATTATTACAGACCGTTTCCCTTTGGAGGAGGCCTGCTCCGGTATTCTTTTTGAAAGGGCGTTACGGCGATGAAAATCAACCGATTTATTAAAGAGTATGTATCCAAGGATTACGGCGGCAGTACGCCGTCGGGCTGTGTTCTCGACTGTTCGCTGGGAGTCAATCCCGCGCCCCTGCCCGGTTTTGTGCTGGAGAGACTTTCGACTATTTCCGGGGAAATTATCAAAAATTATCCGCACGACGAGGCGCTGCTGCATATGCTCATACGGCGCTTTTCAGGCGTTGTGCGGCTTGCCCCCGAAAACCTGCTGCTGGGCAACGGCTCTTACGATATCCTGTGCAATCTGAATCTGTTGTGCCTGGGTCGCGGCAAAACCGTGCTGGGCCACGCGCCGCAGTTCCCCGCGTATGTCGACCATGTGCATTGCATAGGCGCGAACTACAGGTCTTATGCGATGCAGGCGCAGGATAACTACCGGTTCGACGCGGGCGGCTATATCGCCCTGATGGACGAACATTGCGACATGTTCATTGTGGAAAACCCCAACAATCCAACCGGGCAGGTCATCGCCATTGCGGATATGGAGCGCATCGCAAAGCGCGCACTGGAGCTGGACACGGTATTGGTAGTGGACGAAGCGTACGGCGACTACATGCCGCTCGCGAATTCCGCCATCCGGCTGATAGAGAACTACCCCAACGTCGTAGTAACGCGCAGTTTTTCCAAGGGATACGGCCTGGCTGGCATACGGCTCGGGTACGCCGTTTCCTCGCCGGAGCTTATCGCGCAGTTCAAAAAACTGCAGCTTTCCTTCAACTGCAACGGCGTGGCGCGGGAGCTGGCCTGCGCGCTGCTTGAAAGCGGCGTCGACGTACCTCGCGCGGAGCAAACGGCACAAACAAAGGTCCGTGTGCTCGCCTGCCTGCATAAATTCCGGGCGGCGCATACCTGCCCCGTCACCCCGACACTGACCATCTACTGCGAGGACGAGGCGACAGACCTGCAGGCGCTGCTCGCTCGCGCCGGGCTCGGGGCCGTCGGCTGCGCCGGATACGAGGGATTGGGCAAAAACGCGGCGCGCCTGATGATGTGCGGCGACACGGAATTGCTGGTATCGCTGCTTGAAAAGGCGCAGGGAATGCTTGGGTAATAAGAATAACGTTGGGGCTCCGCCCCAAACCCCGCTTAGGGCTGTAACAGCCCTAAGAACCCCTCATGCAAACGTCGTAACGGAGCGGTATACCCGCTCCATTTATTTATTCAGCAACGTAATAAAAAAAAGAATTCATTCTCAGCTTAACGCAAGTCGATTATCACCCTAATACTCCCGCAGCACGAGCTCCGTTTGCCCCTGGTTGAGGCCAATCTCCAGCCGGAGCACGCGCGGGTGATTGCGGTATTCCTTTCGTATCATATCCCGAAGGCCCGTACCCCGCTGATAGCCGTGGATAATGCGGATGCGGTACGTGCCCGCGGACGCGCGCTTCAACGCGCTGTCCACGGCGACGCGCGCCTGCACGCCCGTCATGCCGTGCAGATCCAGCTCCACGACGCCCGGCTGCGGGGGAGAGACCTTCCCCTTCATTGCGCGGCCGCCTTAACGGCTGTCTGCGCGGCACGTTCGTACAGATCGTTGCCGTGCGCGTCGATGGCCACAATTGCCGGGACTCCCGCGAATTCCAGCCTGCGCACAGCTTCCGCGCCGAGATCTTCAAACGCCACGACCTCCGCCTTTGCGATATGCCGCGCGATCAATATGGCCGCGCCGCCCGTGGCCGCGAAATACACGGCCTTGCCCAGCATAGCCGTTTTCACTTCGTCGGTCCGCTTTCCCTTGCCCAGCATGGCGCTCATGCCGCGCGCGATCAGCGCGGGGACATAGGCGTCCACCCGGCCGCTGGTGGTGGGTCCGCAGGGGCCTATGACCTCGCCCGGCGCGGTGGGGCAGGGCCCCGCGTAGTAAATGCACGCGCCATTGAGATCGATGGGCGGCTCTTCGCCCCGTTCCATCAGCTCGATAAACCGTTTATGCGCCGCGTCGCGCGCGGTGTAGGCCGTGCCGTACAGCTCGACGATATCCCCGGCGCGCAGCGTATCGATATCCGCCTCGCTCAGCGGCAAGTTCACGCGTTTCACCTGCATATTGCATCTCCTTATTTCAGGAATGTCGGAAAACTATCATAGGGAACGGGGGATCTATGCCCCTTAGGCTTTCAATCCGTCATTTTGCGGCGGCATGTACGTCGCAAAATGACACCTTGGAGCGCCAGTTGACGCGACAGCTTTCCTGCGAAGCAGGAAACCGAGCGGCAACTCGCGCGGTGAACCTCGGCAAAGTGCCGCAAGGCAGTTTGCCGACCTATAGCGTAGCGCTTGCGTGCCGCGCGCAGTGGCACTGCACATTGACGGCTACCGCAAGGCCCGCAAGGTGCATGGGGATTTCCCCTATGAGCACGGCCAATGCCGTGGTGTTGCCGCCGAGGCCCATGGGGCCTATGCCCAGCGCGTTCACGCGGGCAAGCGCCTCGCACTCTAGTTCCCGCAGGGCCTGCGTTCCCCCCTCGGAGCCGATATCCCGCAGGAGCTGGCGCTTGGCCAACAACGCCGCGGCCTCCATGGTACCGCCCACGCCCACGCCGAGTATGACGGGCGGGCAGGCGTTCGCCGCTCCCAGACACGCCGTTTCCACAATAAAATCCAGTATGCCCTTGGCGCCCAGCGCAGGCTTGAGCATACCGAGCCTGCTCATATTCTCGCTGCCGAAGCCCTTGGGCGCAACGGTGACGTGCACCTGATCCCCCGGCACGAAGCGGATGTGCAGTATCGCCGGGGTGTTATCCCCGGTGTTCTCGCGGGAAATGGCGGTCAGGGAGGATTTTCGAAGGTACGCGTCCGTATACGCGCGGGCGACCCCGGCGTTGACGGCGGCGTTGACGTCGCCCTCTATGAACACCTCCTGCCCGATATCCAGAAACACCACCGCAAGGCCGGTATCCTGGCAGCAGGGGCGGCGGGACGCGCGGGCGAGCTCCCGGTTATCGAGTATCTGGCGCAGCACGGCGTCCCCGGGGCTGCTTTCCTTTTTATACGCGTCGGTGATCGCGTCCACAACATCCTGCGGCAGGTCGCACGTCGCATCGACGCAGAGCCCCGCCACCGCCGCCTCTATGGCGGCCGCCGGCAATATGCGCATGGGGTTTCTCCTCCGTAATTGCTTGTCGGTATCCAGTATACCATGAAATTGCGTATAAAGAGGTTGAAAAACCGAATGCGCGAACGTGCAAAAAAATATCCGGGGAGTAACCCCGGATACAAGCGAATTCGTTTTAGAAGTCCTTTTCGTGCGCGTCGACCGTATTGCCCGCGCTTTCGTTCCCCCATTTCGCCTTGCCCTGTATTTCGGGCACGGGCGGTGCGTCGTTCTTGGGGATGTTCATCTTTTCGTTGCTTTCGGTGCCGTGCGGATCGCGTGGGTCCGGGCGGCGCATGCCTGCTTTTGCCATATGTGTATCCTCTCTTTCATGCGGGTTTGCCGCTATACGTCGCTGTGCTCTGCGGATTGCTTTTTATCGGTTTTGTTCTGATTCTGGTTTTCACGCGTGAGGGGAATTTGCGCCCTCGCTTTTTGTTCGCGGACAAGCTTGGAATCCATCTGGCTGTCCTTGGGCATATGCTCACCTCCTTTTCAAAAATAGTATGAGCGGGAAAGCATAAGATCATGTTGCGAGTAATGAGAATGCTTTTACTTGCGCGCTTGCAGATGTGGTAAACTGTTGCCATATCAATATAGAGAAAAGCAGGTGTTTTCTTGCACATCGCAGAAGCTGAACTTGAGGATTTGCCTACCATACTGCAGCTGCAATACCTGGCCTACCAAAGCGAGGCCGAGCTGCTGGGCAGCTATGATATCCCGCCCCTCAAACAAACGCTTTTTGAAATCCAGGCTGAGTACAGGCAGGGCGTAATAC
>JAEWWD010000041.1 GCA_023396535.1 Bacillota bacterium | reverse complement strand
CCATCCATTTTGGACATGCTTCAGGCCGGTTCTCTGCACATCGAACGCCGCATGATGATCCGGTGCAATGTCAACGGCTCGCATACCTACCATTGTCTTAACGATGTACTGCTGTACAAGCAGTCGTTTTCCGGCGTAGCGCATATTAGTCTTCGTATCGACGGAGCGGACGCAGGCACCGTGTTTTGTGACGGCATGATAGTCAGTACCCCCACGGGTTCGACCGGTTATTCTATTTCCGCCGGCGGTCCCATCGTTTCGCCGGGTCTGGACGCATGCATCATAGCTCCCGTTTGCCCTCATTCGCTGTTGGCTAGGCCTATCGTAACCTCAGCCGACGCCAAGCTGGAACTGCGCATGCTCAGCGACGGCTGCCTGTATGCGGATGGGCAGAAGGTTCTGGATGTGGATCCGGATGATACTGTATCCGTAACCCGGTCGGAAATTCAGGCAAAATTTTTGCGTGTGGGAGCGCATAATTTGTACGATCTGATCAGAGAAAAACTGATTTGAACGTTCCTCTTAGTTGATGCAATCATAAGAGCGGGGGGTATTTATGAAGGCTGCCAGACACGCGATGATACTGGAACTCATTGAGCAATACGATATCGAGACGCAGGATGAATTGGCGGAACATCTGCGTAAGCACAATTATGTCGTTACGCAGGCGACGGTATCCCGAGATATCAAGGAACTGAGGCTGATCAAGGCCCTTTCAGAAAACGGCTCCTACAAATACGCTACGGTCGATAAAGCGGAAAGCGGCCTGCAGGAGCGTTTCATACGTATATTCTCGCAATCCGTCGTCAGCATTACGTCTGCGGGAAATCTCATCGTTATCAAAACGATTACGGGCAGCGCAAGCGCCGCTGCTGAAGCGGTCGATTCCATGAAATGGAGTGAGATTGCCGGTACCATCGCTGGCGACAACACCATATTTATCGCTATAAAGGATAACAAAACCGTACCTGAAATCATCAAACGTTTCCAGGCAATGCTCAAATGAAAAGACTTGAGGCGCGGCGCTCAAGCGTGGCGCCTTCTTTTTTGAGGATAGTATGCTGCAGAACCTTTGCATCAAAAACGTCGCGCTGATCGAACGGCTGGATATTTCGTTTTCGGAAGGCTTTCATGTGCTAACCGGTGAAACCGGCGCGGGCAAGTCGATCATTATAGATGCAGTCAATTTTGTGCTCGGAGAACGGGCAACAAGGGATCTCATTATGACCGGAGCTGACAAAGCCTCGGTTGAAGCCGCGTTCACTGTGGACGATCAGCCTGATCTTCTGCAGCGGCTTATGGAATTAGGCATTGAGCAAAACGACGACGACCTTTTGATACTGACCCGAGAGCTTTCGACTGCGGGGAAAAGCGTGTGCCGTATCAACGGTACGCTCGTCAACCTGTCTGCATTAAAATCCGTATCCGATCTTTTAGTCGACGTGCACGGACAGCATGAGCATCAGTCCCTGTTATACGTGGAGTCGCACCTGCGTTTTCTGGATGCGTTCGACCGCAAGACAATAGAACCTCTCAGGCAAATCGTCGCTGATTTGTATCAGGAGCACCAGAGCATTCAAAAAGAGCTGCTTTTAGGGTTCCCTTCCGAACAGGACAGACTGCGCCGCATGGATGTGCTGGAATATCAGATCAGGGAAATATCCGGCGCGTCGCTGCAGGTTGGCGAAGAGGAAGAACTGGATGCGCAATTGCTGATGCTTTCCAACGCGCAGTCCATAATGGCAGCACTCGAAGCGGGGTATGCCCTTTTGACCCAGGAAGAGGACGGCGCGCTCGCGAAGGCTGGTGCCGCCGCACGCCAGTTGGATCATATCCAGACGCTGTATGCGGATTATGCGGATGCGTATTCCCGCCTGCAGGATGCATACTACGCCATGGAGGATGTCGCGTTCACCCTGCGCGATTTGAAAAATGGATTTGAATTCCAGCCGGAACTGCTCAACAGCGTTGAAAGCCGATTGGAGCGCATCCATATGCTCAAGCGCAAATACGGCGGAACAATCAAGGAAATACTTGACTTTCTGGAAAGCGTGCAAAACGAATTCGACAATCTGCAGCAAAGCGACGCGCGCAGGGAAAAGCTTTCCAGCGCCCTTGCCGACTGCGCCACCCGCTATGCTGTAGCGGCCGAAAATCTTATGCAGGCGCGTAAGTCCGCGGCTGAGCGGTTAAGCAAAGAATTGGTTGCGCAGCTTTCCGACCTTGGCATGGAGAAATCCACATTCGAAGTATCGCTGCAGCCTCTGCTGCCTGGCAAGCTTACGGCGGATGGGTTGGAACGGACGGAATTCCTGCTTTCCACAAACGCGGGCGAGCCTGTAAAACCGCTGCAGCGCGTTGCATCCGGTGGCGAGCTTTCCCGTATCATGTTGGCTTTTAAAACCATACATATGGGCGTCATCCCCACCGTCATTTTTGACGAGATCGATACCGGCATCAGCGGTCATATCGCGACGGTCGTCGGTCAGAAGATGCTGCAGATCGCTAAAAGCAGGCAGGTCCTTTGTATTACGCATCTGCCCCAGATCGCGTGTATGGCGAATACGCATTTTCTGGTGGAGAAGCATGAACAGAAGGGACGCACCTTCTCAAAAGTCCGTAAGTTGGATTTTGAAGAACGAGTACGGGAGATCGCGCGTATTATGGGTTCGGGTGAAGAAAACATCCGGGCGCTGGAGCACGCGCGCGAGCTTCTGAAAAATGCGCAAGGACTCCATTCTATAAAATAATATCTATAAAACAAATTCCAGGGCATAGTTACGGCACTTCGTGTTCATCATAGAACTGTCGCCGCACGCAGGCAACGAATGATGTATATGAGGTGTTTGATTTTGAAAAAGAGCTTTGTGCCGCGCTTGCGCAATACGTTTGGAGTACTGCTGTGCGCGGCTCTTCTGATATTCAATTATACCGAGCCCATGTCCTCCATTCGCAGTATATCCGAGGATATACATATACAAGCCGGAGAATCCTATGCCATTCCTCTCGTTCAGGGCGGTATGTTCACCGCGTCGTCGGATGATGAAACGCTTGAGGTTTCCGGTTCGAAGGATCAGACGCTGGCGGAGGCCACCGGTTCCGGAAATTCATCCCATATCACAATTCGATTGTTGGGTGTAATTCCCGTTAAACAAATCAGCGTGTATGTGCGCAGCGATATCATGCTTGTGCCGGGCGGTAGCTCTATTGGCGTTACGCTGCATACGCGGGGAGCGCTTGTCGTAGGCATCAGCAGCATACTGCTTGCAAACGGGCAGTCAATAAGCCCTGCGGCCGCGGCAGGCATACAGGCGGGCGATCTCATAGAGAAGATAAACGGCGTGGAAATCAAGGACGCGGCGCACCTGGCGGAGCTATGCAATGAGAGCAGTGACCAGGTGGAATTGACCGTACTGCGGGGCAGTGAGCGCTTGACTGTTCAAATGCGTCCCGTTCTGGATCCGTCGGACGGCCAATAC
>JAEWWD010000259.1 GCA_023396535.1 Bacillota bacterium | reverse complement strand
GTGCGCACCATACCGTTTGCCGTTGAAATCGTGGAGGAGACCGGCCTTGCAAATGTCGGGTATGCGTTTGACCCCTGCAATATCTTTGGATACGGGAAGCTCAACAACTTTTCCGGCATGGCGGAAGCCGACGTAAAAAAGATATTCGCGGTTCATATCAACGATTATGACGATGTTCCCGAAGAGCAATTGACCCCGGCCGCAAGGTGCTTCTGCGGGGACGGCGTAATTGATTTGATGAATTATCTCTCCGTGCTAAAGAAAATGGGATACCAGGGCATGGTTTCCATAGAGACATTCCGCCCGTCGCATTATGCAATGAAGCCTGAAGACGTGATCGCGCAGGCCTATGCAACGACGCATGCCGTGCTCGCAAAAGCGGGCTGCCTGTAACAACGAATAACATTCAAATGGTGGTGGATTATTGTGGACAGGTCGCTCATCACGCATGAAACCAGGGGAGATGTCAAACACCTGAACGGGCGTGACGTGTACTGGCTGCAAACGCCCCAATATACAAACGGGAAATATTCATCCGTTTGCTGCGTAATCTACCAGCCCGGCAACCGGTCTATCCCGGCCCATTCACACGCGTCGGGCGAAATTACGGCTTATATCGTTTCAGGGACCGGCAAGTTCAAAATCGGCGACGATGTTTACGATGTTATCCCCGGCTCCGTGATTCTCTGTCCCCAGGGTTCTCCCCATATGATTTGGAACAACGGGACGGAGGAACTGAAAATGATCTGCTTTTTCGCGCCGGGCATCGAGGCGATCAAGCATGAGTTCCATCCCGTTTTTGATGATTCCGAACTTTTCTGAACGTCATTACGCCAATTCATTTTACATGGTTTTAAGCATTCACAAGAACCTGAAATATATGAATCGTCCGACAGGAGGAAACAATGGAAAAGTCGATCATTACCCACGAGACCAAAGGGGACGTGAAGCACCTGGAAGGCAGGGATGTGTATTGGCTGCAGACGCCTGAATCCACCGGCGGCAGTTATTCTTCCGTTTGCTGTACGGTTTATCATCCCGGCGGGCGTGCAAAGCCCGCGCATTCGCACGCCAAAGGCGAGGAAACGGTATATATCGTTTCCGGAACCGGAAAAGTCAGGATTGGCGAGGAAATCCATGATATCCGTCCCGGTTCGCTGTTTCTTTTCCCGCAGGGCGTACCGCACATGGTCTGGAACAACGGCGCGGAGCCGTTGAAGCTGATCTGTTTTTACGCGCCGATTCCAGAAGCCATCGAGTACACCTTCCATGAAGATTTTGACTTTCCCGAATTTAAGTAAATCTCTTTGCAAAAAGTTTCCGATAGTTTCCCAGGGAGGGAGAAACCCAAAAATACAAGGAGGTTGGAAAATGAAAACTCAGAAACCGTTGCGCGTGCTCACTATGTTGCTCATAATCATGCTCATGGCCGCCGGTTGCGTTTCGCAAACCGCAACGCCGGCAGCCACAGAAGCCCCCGCAGCTACGCAGGCGCCCGCCGGGCAGCCCGCCGCCACCGAGCCTGCGAGCGCGGACGTGCCTACCGTTAAGATCGGCTTCGTATGGCCCCTTACCGGCGGCAGCGCCACCATCGGCCAGCAGCATAATGACGGCGCTCTGATGGCGATCGACGAAATCAACAAAAACGGCGGCATCAAATCTTTGGGCGGCGCCAAGATCGAAGCCGTGGTGTATGACTCCGAAACCTCCCCCGACGTCGGTTCTTCCCGCGTTGAAACTCTCTGCACCAAGGACAACGTGGATGTCGTGGTCGGCTGCTATAACAGCGCCGTTACTTTCCCGGCTTCCGAAGTCGCGCAGCGCTACGCCACCCCCTTTATCAGCATGGGCGGCGTGAAAAACGAGATCACCGAACGCGGCTATGAGTGGGTATTCCGCGTAAACAACAAGGCGAGCTACGACGTGGCGGAAATGCTCAAGGGCGTTGACCTTTGCCTCACTACCTATCCCGACGTGGCAACCCAGATTCAAAACGACGGCGGCCTGACCTATGCGCTGATCTACGAATCCACCGACTGGGGCAGCGACAATGCGAGGATCTGGAAAGAAGAGGCCGATAAGCGCGGCTGGAAATGCGTGCTTGACGAACCCGTTACCTCCGGCCAGTCCGATATGTCCGCGCAGGTACTCAAGATTAAGAAAGCTAACCCCGACGTTATCAACTTCTCCTTCTACACCAACGACGCTATCGTGCTCACCAAGGCGCTTTACGCCAACAAGGTCAACCCGCGGCTGGGCGTCTGGTCCGTTGGCGGCGGTTCGCAGGATGCGGCCTTCTATCAGGCCTGCACTCCCGCCGAGTACGAATATACGTTCGTCCAGGAAGACTGGAACGTATCCATGCCGTATCTCTATGACTGGGCCGCTAAAATCTCCGAGCAGTGCAATGCGGAGAAGGGCTACTACATCACAAGCTTCTTCGCGCAGGGCTGGACGGCCGCCAAGGTTGCCATCGCCGCTATCGAGGCTGCCGGTTCTACCGATAAGGAAGCCATTAAGCAAGCTCTCAAGAACTTCGACGTCAAGCTTGAGGATTGCGAGGAGAGCCACATCCTTCTGACCGGCTATCCGGAAATCAAGTTCGACGAGAACGGCCAGAACACATTCTCCTCCGGCACGATCATCCAGTACCAGCAGGGCGTTCAGATCGGCTTCTCCCCGACATCCGCCGCAACCCCCGGCTATACTCCGATTATCCCCATCCCGGATGATTTCGGCACGCGCGGCAGCGACTCCAAGCCGTGGGGCACGAAACCTGAAGTCAAATAAAACAATATAACGTTTGATGCAATGGGTAGAAGGGTGAACCGCCCTTCTACCCGCCCACATGCAAACGGCAGAAAGGATGGCGGATTTATGCTTGATTCCGTGCTGCTCGCGTTCATTTACGGTATCCTGCAGGGTGGCGCATACGGCGCGATAGCGCTCGGCCTGAGCGTCATATTTGGCGTTACCAGGGTAACGAACTTTGCCCACGGCGCGATGCTGATGCTTTCCACGTTCCTGTATTATGAGCTCTATACAAGATTCGGGATAGACCCGTATATTGGCTTGCTTATCGTTGCGCCGCTGTTGTACCTGCTCGGTATGGCAACGCAGAAATATCTCGTTACGCCCATGCTCAAAAGGGAAAGAGGCACGACGCAGGACCCGGCTTCTCTTCTTTTGATTACGCTGGGCCTGGGTTACGCAGTCAATAATCTGTTCATGATGCTATACGGCTCGGATTACAAGACCATTCCGACCGCCGCAAGCAAAGCTTATCTCACCGTAGAATCGGGAGACTTTTTGTTTACAACACAGTGGTCCCGCGTAATTGCGTTCCTTGCCGCGTTTGTTATCGGGTTTGTGCTCTGGTATATCATCAACAGGACTGAACTCGGGAAAAGGATCCGGGCGGTCTCGCAAAACCGCGATGCGGCTGCAATTTGCGGCGTCGACGTCTATAAAACCTATGCGATTGCTTTCGGACTTGGCATCGCCGCCGTCGCAATTGCCGGCGCGTG
>JAEWWD010000182.1 GCA_023396535.1 Bacillota bacterium | reverse complement strand
GAAGAGCAGGTTCACTTGCCCCAGCGGCAAAGCGATGACCATCGCGGCCGCTATGGAAGCAACGTTGGAGTCAAAGAGATCCGCGCCCATGCCCGCGACGTCGCCGACGTTGTCGCCGACGTTATCCGCGATAACGGCGGGGTTACGCGGATCGTCCTCGGGAATCCCAAGCTCGACCTTGCCGGTCAGGTCCGCCGCGATATCAGCGGATTTGGTGAATATGCCGCCGCCCGCCTTGGCAAAGAGCGCCAGCGAACTCGCGCCAAAACTAAAGCCCAGCACGATGCCGGAATCGCCCGTCAGCAGGTGCAAAATAGCCGTACCGGCAAGGGATGTACTGACAACCGCCATACCCATGACGGCGCCGCCGCGAAAGCCTGCCATAAAAGAAGGCGCAACGCCCTGTTTGGCGGCGATGGCGGATTTGGTATTGGCGATGGTGGCGATGCTGATACCCACATAGCCGGCCAGCGCCGAAAGCACGGAGCCGAATATATAAGCGACCATCGTCCACAAATTGACCGACCAATCCCCCTGCCAGACCGGCTTAGGGAAGAACAGCAGCAGCAAAGCGCTGACTATTCCCACGAAAGCGGTAAGCACGCGATATTCTCGCTTGAGGAATGTGAATGCGCCCTTACGGATCAGTGCACCGATATGCTCCGTATTCTTATCGCCCGGTAGCCGTTCGACCCAGCGATAAAAATATGCTGCGACGCCAATTGCAAGGATGCACACAAAAAGTGAGATGACTGCCCAATCCAAAATAGTGATCCTCCTAATGAATGATTATGTGGAAAGCATGCCGTACAGCCTGCAAAAGAGAAGGAAATGTGCGCTTCGCGCGTTTGGGATTGGAATTGAACGTAACCTGGCGCGTTAGTACGCTTTGAAGCATATATGAGATCATCATCCAAAAAAGCGCACACTAACAGCAGCCTATGGCTTCCTGGACATCAGCCAGTCGCCATGTTCCTTTTTCATCGTAATTTCATTGTTTTTTTGCGTATATGTTTACCGGTAAACAAACAAAGGTGTCCGTTATGTCAGCAGGCAGCCTGCTCGGGATACCGGATATCCAGGAAACAAGAGCGGTCCGTAGGGACTCATCGGCGCTGCGCACGGCGTGTGTGCAATACCGAACAAAGAAAATGATGCAATGGATATCTATTGCATATAACATATTATTATGTCATATTGCCAAACTCATAGCTATCTTATTGTCAATGCATCAATTATGAAATCCCAACCCAGTATATACTATATATCGAATATCAGGTGATGTCCAGTACTGTTTTCTAATAATTTTACATCTGTGCATTTCGCATTTCGCACGGCAACAAAAAAAGAAGCGGCAGCGCTAAAACCGCCACAGAACCCCTATATACTTGCATTTTTTACGGTAGCTTGATGAAAGGAAGAATTGCCGGACACATTATCAATGCGGTGACAATGTGCTTGTACCAACATGCGCAGGCCGCTGGACAACTACGTACTGTCCAAAAATGCGCGCTCTCAACTTTCGCGATATTTCGCACACCCGCTATAATAATTGCAAATAGTAGAAACAACTTATTTAGTCTGTCTCACCAGGAATACGTTTGACGGGCGCGAAAGAGGCTTCTTGCGGGCCTCCCCCGTTCATCAGCGCGGCGAGAGCTTCCGCCCGCCCTTCCCCAACGGCGACAAGATCCGCTCCCATCAACACGGGAAACGTCCATTTTTCATATAGCCCGCGCTGCTTCGACAGTGCGCCGGTGGGCACGCAGAAAACCTCCATATCGGATCTGCTTCGAGCGGACAACGCATCGAGTGCGGCGCGCGCAAGCTGCTCGTTTTCAGCATAAACAGCGTCTATTGTACCCTCAACATATGCATCGAGCTGATCCTCCATAAAATCGAGCACATTCTGTTTATCTGTTCCGTAATGCGTCGCTTTGGGGAAAACTCTGCCCCTCTTCACACCTTCCCGGAAGGCGTCGTCCGCTGGCGATCCTTTCTGTTCCAGCAGCGCAATAAGGCGTACCGGCGTATCATGGGGCGGATACGCAATCGCTGCATCGAGCGTCATAGATGCCGCCTGCGCAGTATCATAATACGCATAGGAGCTACCGGAAATCGGCCCATGCCGGAGCATGTCCGCTATCGCAACATGCGCTCCCGCCCTGATCGCGGCGGACAGCGCGTCGATCGGGGTATCCTCACGCGTAATTAACGCGAGAATTCCGTCGTATTTTTCAAGCAATATAGCATCCGCAAACTCGTCCCCCGCGTGCGTACTGATGTGCCACCCTTCCGCCTGGGCAGACTGCGCCGCGCCAAAAAAGAAATCCGCAGCCTCCTGCGCGCTGCAATCCGCCACAAACAGCACCGCGACAGGCGCGGGCGTCGGGCTGGGCGCGGGCGTTGCAGCTATCTCCGGCGTTGTTTGCGCTGGGACGGGCGTTTGCCGGGGAACTACGGGCGCACAACCCATAAGAAATAAAAAAAGCACAAGCATGCTAAGGAGTCGTTTCATGAATTGGCGTTCCTCCTAATAATCCTGCTTCTTATCATACACCATTGTCGATTTGGAATGCAAAAGACCTTCGCCGACCCTTGACTTTGCAGATTGTCCGCAGTTAGTATAATTTCATGAGCGCACGATACAGGTTTCCGGCTATATCGTTGAAAACTCACGGCATATTCCATGAGGTATTTTGCATGAAACTGCGTTTTATATCCTTATTGCTCGCGTTTTTACTAATATTTTCTATTTTCCCCGCCCCCGCGTTTGCGCGGGACGCGTTGAAAAATACGGATCCTGATAAATACTACATACTACTGGATACAAACAACCAAATCGTAACCGTATATGAGCGGGATGAAAACGGCGAATATACGCGCATCGTGCGCCGCTTTTTATGCTCCTCCGGGCGCACGGAGATTGACCCCGAGATACCCGACGACCAGGGTACGCCTACGCCGCGAGGCATATGGAAGATAGGCGGCCGGGAAAGATTCGGAAAATTCGCCGCTTTTTCCGGCGAGTATGCGCGGTATTGGACACAGATCGTGGGCAGCGTTTATTTTCATTCCATTATGTTTTCCCGGCGGGATGTCGATACGCTCAAATCCTCCCCATACCGCAACCTGGGCCGCAATGTATCGCACGGCTGCGTGCGCCTGTATGTCGAGGACGCCAAGTGGCTGTACTATTATGCCTGCCCCGGCACCGTCATTAAGGTGTCGCATAGCGAACCGGATAATCCGGAACTCAGGCGTACTTTGAAATCCAAGCTTTCATTCAGCGATTATAACGCTTTGCAAAAAGGCATATACGACGCCGGGGAGCTGTCCAATTATACCGCGTGGACGGTGGTGGACGGCGCGGATATGCGTACGGGCAACGGCTCCAACGACGGCCGCATCGCGCGGCTGAAACTGGGTACCGCTGTTGAGATACTGCAGGTAGGCGATCCCTGGTGTAAAATTAAGTATAATAAGAGAGAAGGCTATATCCGCACCGCATATTTGACGTTCGAGCAGGGGGAAATGCAGTCCGAGGAAGATGCGGATATACTCCGCGGCACGACATATCTTCAGCAGGAACCGGGCTCCGGCGCGGTACTGCTGTTTAAAGTACCGGCTTACACGTCTGTGAAGGTTCTCGATAGCAGCAATGAAGACTGGTGGCGGGTCGAAGTATGGGGCGTGGAGGGCTATCTGCCCGCACGCGTACTGAACAAGGGATGGGGACTCATGCACGATTAATTTTACCAAGCATTTGTTAAAACGAAGGGAGCATGAAAATGGACAAGCTGGATTACAAAAAGGCGTTTCCCGAGCTGTATCTGCCACCGCGCCACCCCGTCTTGATAGACATTCCCGCGCTTCCCTTTATTATGGTGGAAGGCTGCGGAGACCCGAATGAACCGGACGGCGCATACCAGCAAGCGCTGCAACTTCTGTACGGTCTATCGTTCACCATCAGCATGAGCGGCAAAGGCGGGAGCGCGCCGGAAGGGTACTTTTCCTACGTCGTACCGCCCCTTGAAGGCCTTTGGTGGATGCTGGAAGGCGGTATGCCGGATTTCCAGCATAAAGAAAGATTCTGCTGGATCAGCATGATCCGTCAGCCGGAATTCGTAACGCCTGAGGTATTCGCATGGGCACAGGAGCAGGTACTTCGGAAAAAGCGGCTCGATCCCTCCCCCGCCCGGCTGCAAACCTATGCGGAGGGATTGTGCGTGCAGTGCATGCATATTGGCCCTTATGATGAAGAACCGCAAACGCTGGCCCGCATGGAGGAATTCATGCAGAAGAACGGTCTCATCTGCGATATTGAAACGCCGCTGCCAGGCGGCATGCGGCGTTTGCATCACGAACTGTACCTCAGCGACCCGCGCAAAGTAATCCCCGAAAAAAACCGGGTCATATTACGCCACCCTGCTCGCCGACATTAGAACAGAGAGAACACATGGCTGCTAAACCAGGAATATCCGAGATCCACATTCGGCAGCATGCCCATTCGCATCAATGCGCCAACAATGTACCAGATTATGAGCAGCAGTAACACAATGAGTATTATTGCTATGGCGGTACCGGAAACATGAGGTGTTTTACACGCGGCCGAGGTATCCATGCCTTTTCGCACGTCACTGATTATCCGCTCAGCTCCCCCGGCCTCCCGATCGAATGTCTCAGGGGCGGCATTCTCCTGCCCGCGTTGTGATTCCTCCAATGCCGCAACAGCCTGCTTTTGGGCCGCGAGACGTTCCTCCAAGCTATTCATCGCAAGCTCATTGAGCCACAGCGCCGTGCCGTCTGGCTGTTCCGAGTTTCGAAGTGTAGTATACACTTTCTGAAACACATCCTTGAGCGCTTCCCGCGCAAGCCGTTTGTCATGACACCGTTCCATCATCGATTGATGCAGCGCTTCCCCATACTGTGCAAACAGCAGGCGAAACGCCTCTTCATTCCCTTCGTGAACGCGGGCAAGCAACTCGTTTGCTTCCATGAAACTCTCCTGTTGGCGGATAATGCCGCGGAATATGCGACCTATTATAATATATATCGGATGAACAAACCAGTACATTATGCTTCTTTGCAAGTTTATCCGCAACATGCAACATGCCTGCCGCGCTTTTACGCGAGGCAGGCATGTTGTTATAATGAAAGAATTGTATTTTAGCTACGTTTTTTCAGGCCAGGCATAGCGGCAAAGGACATGAGCGCCAGCGCGGCGATCACATAGCCCGCAAACGGACCGTCGCCGGTCTGAGGAATACCCAAAGGCACATCAGACCCCGTATCGTCAGCCGAGATTGCCGCCACGACAACCGTGAACGTGTACTCCGTCGTATCGCTTTCGTAAGCGATCTCGACCGCCTCAGGCGTTTTTGTCAGACGATATTTACCCGCATTCGCATATGCGCCTTCCCAGGATTGATAGGAGACGGATGTTGAATACCCTTCCATCAATACGACGGTTTCCTCAAGTGTGAAGATCACATTGCCGTTTGCGTCCTGATAGACGGTTTTGACGGGGATGGAACGCGTTTCCCGTGCGGCAAATGTAAACGGCGCATAAAGATAGTAGCCGTCATCGCCCAATAGCTTATATGCCGCCATGCTTTCGTCCACGGTGATGGAAGACAGGCGTGAGAGATAATATGTGTTTTCAGCGCCGTTTTCCGTAAAAACATTTACGTTTACAGGCCCTACAGGCGCCAGCAGGTCGTTTCCGCCCCAGCCGAAAACCTTTTTCGATGTCACATGCCCGCCATTGAGCGTGATTTCGCCGCTCATGGTAATGCCCGCTTTTTCGCTGCCCGCAAAAATGGTGTTCACCGTCGTATCATCGCCGGATATGGTGATGTTCGTCTTTTTTACGCTGCCCGTCCGGCTTCCGCCGTAAACTTTCCCGGTTTTTGAGCCGTTTGTAATGGAAACGGAAGTACCGTCATCCCCCGTTACATTGCCGGTCTTGCTGCCGCCATAAACGTTAGCGGTGTCGCTGTTATCGACGGTTACATCGGTGCCGTTCACGTCCCCTTTTTCGCTGCCGCCAAAGACTTCCTTCGCTGTGCTGTCCATAAGGGTCACGGAAGTGTCTCCCTGAACGTCGCCGTTTTCACTGCCGCCGTATACGGCCCCGCCTATGTCCGCATTCTCGGCGGCTACGCCTGCGTCGCCGGCCACGTCGCCGTTTTTACTGCCGCCGTACACGGAACCATCGACAGTACCGCCGGTAATGACGACCTCCGTATCGCCGGAAATATCCGCCCCGTTTACCAGCCGACCTTCGCTGCCGCCATAAACGGAGCCGGTTACTGTGCCGCCTGTAACAGTAACGGAGGTATTCCCCGTAATATCGGCGGAATCGCGCACGGTGCCCGCGCCGCTGCCGCCATAAACGTCATTAACCGTCCCGCTTTCAATGGTTACGGAAGTATCGCCGGAGATATCCTTCTGCTTGCTGCCGCCGTATATCGTATAGTTCTTGATATCCTTATCAGCGTCGCTTTCCCGTATAGCGCCCTCCTCCTGCGAGGTCACGATCGTCTTCCCTGTTTCTTCGTCGTCTTCCCGGACCACTATCGCATGTCCGTTGGCATACACCGATTTTTCCGCATCGTCGATATCCACTACCGCAAGCGCCGTTGTGGACAACATGCACCACACCAATACTCCCGAAACAATCGCAGCCGGTTTGCTTTTCATACCCTGTCTCCTATCCTTCTTTACTCATTCCAGCGCGCCAAAGGACGACGGCGGCGCAATCTGCGACGCTGAACGCAGCTTGTGGTTCACTGTGTATTCACAATCAGTATGACAGGATATATTCATATATTGCTCATAAATCGGTCTTAATGATCATCCATACGCGGCATGATGTGATGGAATTCTAAGAAGAATACGGAAACGTATCCAAAGTGCATTCCCCGAAACACTGCCGAAACACTTATTATGCACTTATCTCGCACTCATGTCAGTATTTGCCTTGTCGGCAGCGCTCCCTCACTTCTGCAAGTATGCCCGGGGGAGGGGCAGTTACTCGTCAGGCTTTGCTGCGAGTGGATGCGAAGGCGTAACAGCGCAACCTTATGCCAAAACGGATTGCCCCTCCTGCTCGCGCTTTTCCACGCAATGCCGGATATCCTTCCATCGAGCAAACGCCATGCTCATGAACAGCCGGGAAGTCTGGTCCGCGACGATAACAATCCATATTGTCTCGATTGGAAGCCGGAAAATCCAGCAAGCCAACATGGATAACGGCACGCGCAGCAGCCATATGCCTGCAAACGCGAAATACATGGGTACGCGGATATAGCCGGCCGCCCGTATGACGCCATTGTATACTTTGGTCAGCACCTGCGGGATCTGCGCGAATCCCATCAGGAATACATACCCGGCGCCGATTGCCCGAAGATCCGCCTTATCGGTCAGCAGCCACATGATCTCCTTGCCCAGCAGGAAGAGCATAGCCGAGGCGAGTATGCCTACCATCAGCCCCATTCTGGTAAGCTGCCTGTAATACCCTCGCATGAGAGGGCCGTTCTTTTCGCCGATCGCGCGCGACGTGAGCGCCGTGGAAGCGATAATAAACCCGTCCGCAGGCATCTCCGTGATGGTTTCGGCCTGTAGCCCAAGCTGGTAAGCGGCGTAATGATACGTACCGTAATCGAGTATGACCCGGCTCATAGCGATAGCGGAAAACTGCCAGAGCACGCTCTCCATAGAGGCGGGGATACCTGTCGCATAGAGCTTCTTCGTCATTTCCCGGTCCAGTGAGAAAAAACGGCCGCCGTGCGCATTAACGCGAAGCGCTCCCGACGGCCTGTACAGCAGCCACAGGCCCAGCAGCGCCCCAATCATCTGAGAAAGCACCATCGCGACAGCCGCGCCCCTCACGCCCCACCCTTGAAAGCGCCCAAACCCGAATATGCAAATATACCCCGCCAAAACGTTGACGATGTTGAATACTGCGGCTATCTTCATGGGCGTTTTGGTATCGCCCTGCCCATTAAATGCAGCGGCATTGAATGCGGATACGGCCATAAAAGGAATCGCCCAAGCGCCAATGCGCGAATAGGAGACGACGACGCCTATCAGCCGCGCGTCGTCCGTAAACAGTCTCGCGACAGTACCGGAACAGAACGCAAAAGCGACCGCCATCAGACAGGCGGCGGGGATTCCCGTCAGATACGCCTGCTCCACAGACCGCCGATATTTACCGTATGCCTGCTCGCCGATATACGTAGCCGCTACAACAGTCAGGCCTATACGAAGGCCGCGGTACATCGCATAACAAATCTGATATATCCTATTGCTGATGCCCTGCGCGGCAATATCGTCCGCAAGCAGTCTGCCCACCATGGCGGTGCATATCAGGCCGGCGACCAGTTGCAATATGCTTTCCATCATGGACGGTACTATGATCCGTGCAATATCCCGGTTAATGGCCCTTGCGTCCAGCGCGCGGCCCATGGATGCTTCCATAAGGTTCTCCCGTACATAAAAATAGGCCGGAATAATCCGGACAATTGTCACCGGCGCGGTTAACTGGGGCTGCGCCGCGCCTTTTCTTTCATCGCCTTTCCTATTCTATCATGGATTTATAATTTGCAAAGATGATCCTTACATTGTGAAACATCTATTGATGCAAAAACTACAGCAATCGACAATAACCGCGGCATTCGACATCCGTACTCGACGGCGCCAAAACATGCGCTGCGGCGTTACCGCTGCAGCGCATGTTGTTGGGAACGATCCACAGGCAATAATTTAAAACGACACGATTATCCGGAAAGTATCGGGCTTTGTCGCTTCTATAAACGCCTCATATGCTTGCTCAAACGGAAATACTGCGCAAACCAGCGGCCAAACGTCGATCAATCCTTTGGACAGCAAATTGACCGCTCGATCGAACGACACAATGCTTGGGCTTACCGCGCCGGTCAATACCGCCTCGGAGCTGTGCAGCCAGTTCGGACTGACGCCCACAGGGCTGTCCGGATGTTGGGAGCTGTACATGACGCAACGGCCGAATCTGCCCGTCATCTTAATTGCCTGGGCGGCTACGCTGGGAATCGCCGTGGTATTATAGACAACCTCCGCCCCCCTGCCTTGTGTCAGGTCCAGCACCGCGCCGACGGCATCCGTACCGGATGGATCGAGAACTATATCGCAGCCTAGCCGCTTTGCGAATTCCCTCCTTGCGGGGTCCGGTTCGCTCAATATTACACGCGTCCCCATGAGCTTGGAGCACAAAATATGCAGCATGCCCATGACTCCCCCGCCGATGATTACAACATCGTCCCCAAGCTGGGGATGGCCCTTTTCCATACTGTTGACCACGCAGGCAAGGGGTTCCGTCAAAGAGATGGTTTCAAACGGAATACCATCCGGATATGCCCATACGGCCGACCGGTCTACCGAGATATATTCCGCGAGCCCGCCCATACCGTATACGTCCGGCCCGTTCATACGGAACGTATTGAGCTCCACGCAGAGATTTTCGCTGCCCCTGCGGCAGTAATAGCAGCTTTGGCAGCATTTGACGACACGAACCCCAACCCGCGCGCCGATGGGATACGCGGCAGGGTCCACGTCCTCGCCGATTGCGCTGATTTCCCCCGCAACCTCGTGCCCTCCCACCATTGGATAGGGCGTATTTGTCTCGCCGCTGAATATGCGCTGCTCCCAGGTACAAAGCGCACACGCACGGATACGCACCAGTACCTCGTTCCGCCGGGGCAGAGGTTTCTTGATATCGATAAGCCGTACGTCATGTATGCCCGTTACTGCGACCGCCTTCATCAAATTCGTCATAGTTCGCCTCTTCGTTTAACAGCATCGCCCTGTGTCACATACAGGGGACTTCTGAATGCTCTTATTTAGGGCGGCGCATCAGCGCCGCCCCGTTTTTGCTTCCATTTAAAAAATGCCTATCAATCCGCCCACTATCGCGATGCCGGCAACGATGAGCAACACCCAGTAGGTCGCCATACCTTTCTTGAGCAGCTTATAACAACCCAGGGTCAGCAGCAGCGCAAGCAGGCCAGGCAGCAACGCGTCGAAAAAGCCGGTCTGCAGCGAGAAAACAGTATCCGCCGACTGTTGTATAGTAATGGCCGTCTTGACGGAAACGTAGTTGGATACCAAACCGCCCAGCACCGCGCAGCCAAGAATGCCGGCGCCTGTGATCACCTTGTTTATGATGCCGCTCTCCATGACGTTCAATATGGCCTCGCTCCCCTTATTGTAGCCGAGCAGCAGCAGCCAATAGCCATAGGCGTAATAAATGACATAAAACAATATCGAGTACAGTATAGGCGCCGCAACGTTGCCATCCTTCGCAAGCCCGACAAACATGACGATCATCAGGGGTATGACGACCGCCTGCCATATGGTATCGCCTATGCCCGCGATCGGTCCCATGAGGCCGGTTTTGATGGACGTGAACGCTTCATCGCCAAGCTCCGTGCCGCCTTTCTTTTGTTCCTCCATGGCGGCCACGAGACCTATGACGGCAGAGCCCGTCGCATTTTCCGTATTAAAGAATTCGACGTGGCGGCGCATCGCGCCCTTCACGCTCTCCGGGTCGCCTTTATACAGCCTGCTGATGATGGGCGACATGGCATGCAGGAAACCTACGCCCTGCATACGCTCATAATTGTAGCAGGACTGGAAGTAATACATCCAGCACCACCACGCCTTGCGCAGATCCTTCTTCGGCAGCAGCTTGTTTCCCACAGGCGCTTCCTTTTGCGCCGCTGCGTTCGCCACAGAAGACGCGCCGGCATCCTTAAGCCCAACGTAGATAATGGCTAAGCACAGGAATATAAGCCCGAGCGGCAACGTCCCCAGCTTCAGGTATGCCGCAAAGAGAAACCCCAGAAAGAAGAATACCCTCGCTTCCCCCTTAAAAATGGCAAGCAGCATCATTCCAATACCAACAGCAGGGAGCATGCCGCCGATGACGCTCAATATTCCGAGGAACCTGCCGCCCAGGCTCGTGATTGCCCCCGCAATATAGTTCGCCCCAAAGTATGCCGCAAAAAAGCAGGGCAAAGCCGTAATGAGAAACAGCACGATCTGAGGCAGCAATATGTTGGCTATCCATACTTTCTCAGGCTTGCCTTGCTCAACGTATTTGTCCGCAATGCGAACAAACGCGGAATCCAGCGTCAATCGTCCTACCCAAACAAGCGCGCCCAACAGCCCAAGCGGTACGGCGATTGCAAGCGCCGCGTTGGTTTCGAGCCCGCCCGTAATGGCCAACGCCGTCCCCAGTATGCCCGCCAGAGACATATCAGCCGGCATAGAGCCGCCCGCACTGATAAAGCCGATGTACATCAGGTTGATCGTTGCGCCAACCATCGTGCCTTTGACCGGGTCGCCCAAAATGATGCCAACGACAAGACCTGCCACCATGGGGCGATAGATGATTGCGTAATTACCAAGCCCTCCAAACGGCCACGGGCTGTTGGCAATGTAATATAGCAGCCCTATGAACAATGCCTGTATGACTGTCAATTTTCAACCCTCCCATAAGAATTTTTTGACGTTGACCGGAACCTCGCTGGGCACCAGCTGATAGAGTATTTCGATCCCTCCTTCCACCATATTTCGAATGGACTTCACTTCTTCCGGACTTGCTGAGATGTTCTTATTGAAGCGGCTTCTGCCGGGCTTCGCCCCCATACCGCCTAAAATGATCGTTTTCATTGCAACGCCCGAATTTATAAGCGTTTCCATCTGTTGCGGCGCTTTGGTGAGCAGTATCAGGTTCTCCTTTTCCCCGCCCTCCTGCAGCAAAAACCCTAAGGCGTCGTTTACCCCGTATATATCCACGGCAATGCCCGGAGGCGCCGCCGCTTTGAGCAGCCGCCTTGTAAAAGTATCGGCCATGAGCGCATCGTCCGCTATCAATATGCGGTTTGCGCTGGTTGTTTTGACCCATGCGGTAACGACCTGTCCGTGTATGAGCCTGTCGTCAATACGCGCCAATACGATATTTCTCATGCTTCCTCCTCTTCCATAAGCCTGTTAACGTCCAGGATGGTAAGCGCGCTTGTCTCCATCAACTCTGCGCACAGCTCATCCATGCCCAATTCATATCTCTGCGTCAGAGCTTCAATAAGCATGGCAAGATTGACCCCGCTGATATGCCGGAAGCCGTATGTCTGCATCAGAGAACCGGCCACATTGAAAGGCGTGCCGGATCGAATATCCGAAAGCAGCAAAACATCCTGCGGGTGCAATGTATTCAGCGCCTCTTCCAGCCGCTCAAAGAGCGTTTCCGGCGCTTCTGTTGGCTGAAAGCCGAATACATACACATCCGGCTGCTTCCCCACGATCATCTCGGCGCTTTCCAGCATAGCCGCCGCCAGATTGCCATGGGAAACGAGCAAAATGCTGATCATA
>JAEWWD010000263.1 GCA_023396535.1 Bacillota bacterium | reverse complement strand
GACACGTTCGCCTATGTGTTGACCGATGGTACGAGCGACGCGCAGGCGACGGTAACCGTCACGGTTTCGGCCAGTTCGTCAAGCAATGATGATGGCGACGAAAAAACCACATCGTCTACGCCCAAACCGACTGCTGTTACGATCGTATCCACTCCGGCGCCTGCGTACACCCCCAGGAGCGGCGGTACAACTCCAGCAGTTACGCCCGCGCCCGCGCCATCCTCCTCTGCTGCGCTCCTGCCCGCCCAGTCGCAGGACGTCAGGCTCTTTACGAATGAGAAGCCGTTAGAAAGCGGCGAGTGGAGCAATGCGCCGGTCAATCTTACCGTTACCGATGAAAATGGACAGCCCGACACCGTTCTTTACCGCCTGAAAGGGGAAACGGAGTGGAAAACGCTCCCCGTCGGCGAACAGCTTACGTTCGATGAAACGGGCGAATATACGGTGGAATACCGCGTGGGCAACGATAAGGAGATCAAGGAAAAGGTCGTGCTGGTCGACCTGCTGCCGCCCGCGGTGCCTGAGATCACCACGGCGGACAATGCCGGTTCTACGGAGATCACGTTCAACTTCCTGAGCGACCCCGGCAACAGCGGCAACGAATACCTGATACTGCCCGACGGCGAAAAGATACCGCTGAGCGCCGGCTTCACGTACAACGCGCCCAAGGACGGCATATACACATTTACGCTGGTGGACAAGGCGGGGAATACCACCACATTCGCCGTACCGGTTCACGCGTCCGTTACTGCCGGAAGCGTATCGGTCAGTTCGTCGCCGCCGCATCTCCCGCAAGCCATTGCTGCGGGAATAGTAGGGCTGTTACTGTTGCTGCTGCTCTTCCGCCGGCCTGTCAAGATCATATACGAGGGCGTCAACGGTAAGGATAAAAAATATCGCGTCGTACGAAAACGCTTTGCGCGCATCCCGAAGAAGGAGGAGACACTCATTCTGGAGCTGAAGCCGCCCCAAAAGGCGCGGGATGCGAATGAACTGACTGTCCGCTTCACACGTCCCTTTACGCGGCTGATGCGGGAACGGTACGTGGAACTGACTTTGAATGACAAACAGCTGGACAAATTCTTTATTGAGAAAGACCAGAAGGAGAATTGGGAAGTCACTGTGCTGAAGTAGCGTTCGACCGCATTGATGACTTACAAAACCGCCCCTCCTGTGTAACAGTAGGGGCGGTTTTATAAAACCCAATATTCGGCGTCATTCACGAGCAGATTGATGATGAGCGCGGCCATGCATCTTGCCGGCTGCACATAGGAAGTCCGGTCAACTCACATACCTGTCGCGTGCGGCAAATACGCCAAAGACCAGGCAGAGGCACGCGACAAGAATCAGAATGTACACCGGCATCCTCCAATTGTCGACCGCATCGCGCAGGTATCCAAACAACATAGGCCCCACGGCCGCCAGCAGATACCCTATGGATTGGGCCATGCCGGAGAGCTGCGCGGCCTCTTGCGCGGTCCTTGTGCGCAACGTAAAATACATCATCATCAGGCCGAATGTCAATCCGCCCGCTATTCCAAACAATGCGGCCCACACATACGTAATAGCACCGTCGCTTATGAGCATGCCGAAAAATCCTGTGACGTAACACAGTATGCTCACTATAACCAATGTGCGGTGGTTGGCTTTTTGCCCCGCAAGAAGGGAACCCAGGAATATAACGGGGATGGAGGTTATCTGCATGGAAGAAAGCATAAAGCCTGCCTGTTGCGGATCAACGCCCTTCTGCAACAGAATATCCGGCAGCCATGCGATCAAACAATAAAATATCAAGGATTGCAGGCCCGTATAAAATGTGACCTGCCAGGCCAGCGGCGATTTCCATAGATTGATTTTCGTATCCGCAGCGGCGGCAGCGTTCCTGCCGGCGTCTGTTACTGTCCCGGCAATGGATTTTCGTCTGCCTTCGCGCAGCGCCTGCGGCAGCCACACGATGCTCGCGAGAATACTCAGCGCCGCCCATATGCGCAGGGCTTCGGGCCACCCCAGCACCGCCGCGATTGGGAAACTCAAACCTGATCCGACGGCGCCGAACGAGCTCATGGACACAGAGAATACGCCTGTCATTATGCCTATCCTATCCGGGAAATCCTGCTTGATCAGGCTGGGTATGAGCACATTGCAAATGGAAATGGCGATACCGACCAGCGCGGTCCCCAAAAACAGGCTGATACTCCCCGACCATGAACGCAATAGTATGCCGAACGTCAGGATGACGACAGCCCATAACAAAATGGCTTTCATTCCGTACCTGCGCGACAATACGGGCGCTAGAGGCGAAAAAATGGCAAAGGCCAAAAGGGGAAGGGTTGTGAGCATGCCGGCCAGCGTATTGTTGAGCTGAAGACTGCTGCGAATTTGATCCAGCAACGGACCGACCGCCGTGATAGGCGCGCGCATATTTGCCGCAACAAATACGATTCCCAGGGCCAGCAAGATAGTTTCCCTTTTAGATTTGTTCGAAGATTGAACACCGTTATTGCTCCATTGCATTTGGATGCTCCTTCGCGTGCAGCGTATGAAATGACTGGGGCGTATCAGTACATTGTAGTCCAAACCGACCGCAATGAAAAGAGCATATACTTTAACACGCAAAGGATACAATGAACCCGCGCGTCAGAAAATATCTCCTATAACCTGTTTCTCTGCAAACAGGGCGGTGACGCCGCCTGTATGCCAGAACACGACGGTACTGCCCTGGGGAACTTTTCCTTCGCGGATGTAGGCCAGCATGCCCGCGAACGCTTTCCCTGTGTATACGGGATCAAGCAGGATTCCTTCGGTACGCGCCAGATACTTTATGGCATCGCTCGCCTCGTCGCTGGGAATTTCATATCCCGGACCGTAATAGTTTTGGTCAAAGCAGGTCTCTTCCGCCGATACGGTCAGATCGCTGCCGACATATGCGAGCGCGTCTGAAGCAAGCCTGGCGATTTGCGCCTCATGCTCGGGCGGCTTGGGGCCGGCGTTGATTCCGATGATATTCGTATCGCAGTTAAGAAGCTTCCGTCCGGCGATAAGTCCCGCGTGCGTGCCGCCCGAACCGGAGCTGTGAAAAATATAGTTTGCACGAAGATCTGTCTCATCCATCTGGCGGTACAGTTCTAAAAAGCCGGTTATGAATCCTGTGGAGCCTATAGCGGTAGCGCCGCCTACGGGCACCATGTAGCATTTGTGGCCCTCAGATTCCAGCCTGTCCCGGTGCTGTTCCGCAAGCGACACGGACAGTGCGGCGGCTTCCGCCCCCGTCATGCCGTTCAGGGGAACGATGTGGATTTCGGCGCCGAGCACCTTGTCGAGCAGCATGTTTGCGCGCACATCCTCATCGGAAGGCTCCACGATCGCCACAAGGTAGAGTATGGGCTTCAGGCCGTACCTGCGGCAGGCGGTAACCGTTTGCATGGCGTGATTGGACTGCGTGGCGCCAAAAGTAAATACCGTATCGCAGCCGTGCTCAAGCGCGTCGTGTATCAAAAACTCCAGCTTGCGGATTTTATTGCCGCCGAAGACGCTGATCCCGGTCATATCGTCGCGTTTGAGATACAGGTTCACTCCCAGTTCGCGGGACAGCCTGCTTAGCTTATGCAGCGGTGTGGGGAAGAAGCCGAGGGATTTTTTCGGGCGGGAAAGCAACAGCCTTTCCGCTTCTGTTCCATTCATAATCGATTTCCTCCGGATAACGGAATAACAATAAATACGTTGCAATTTCGCGCATCTGATGCAAGTATGCAGGGTTGCGTATCGGTTGTCAAGAAAGGGAGTGTCCGTTTCACCTTCATTGGCGGAATGAACTTCCGTGTGCGTTTACTGAAGTTGTGCCCCTAACTTACGATTAGTTTTATATTGTTCTTTTCAAGCGCAAGGCGCAGATTCTCGTCCGGTTCGGCGTTGGTGATCATCGCGTGCAAAGATCCCAGCTGCGATATGCGGTATTTCTTGCAGCGGCCGAATTTGTCCGAATCAACCAGGATATATTTCTGATCCGAATTGTTCAGCATCAGGCGGCGTACCTGCGCTTCGCCCTGGTCGTTATCGGTCAGACCGAATTTCTCATGCAGCCCGGAGCAGCTTACAAACGCCTTTTCCGCATGGTATTCTTCGAGCACGTTGGTTGTGGAATACCCCACGAAAGAACGCGAGGAAGGACGGTACATGCCGCCTGTTACGATGAGGTTGATATGCGTGCAATCCGCAAAGGCGGAGGCGATGCTCAGCGAATTGGTGATGATGGATATTTTCATGGTGGAGTTTTTGATAAGCCGCGCGAGATGCAGCGCGGTCGTGCTGGAATCCAGCATGATGGTATCCCCGTCGTCTATAAAGGACATGCTGGCCTGCGCGATACGGCTCTTTTCCTCCACCAGCAGCGTTTCGCGCAATTGGTAGGGGGCTTCGTGGTCAAACGTTTTAATTTTATATGCGCCGCCGTGGACGCGCACCACCGTATGGTCGCCCTTTACAATCTTTTCGAGATCGCGGCGTATGGTTTCTTCCGTGACGTTAAACGCTTTGCTCAGTTCGGAAACCGATACGCTGTCGGTTGTACTGAGCGCTTCTGTGATAGCGGATAACCGTTCAACTGCCAGCATGGAGTCTCCTTATGTGGGATTATGTTGGAATATATAGTCTATAGTGCGATTATAGCATGCCTCCCACATTCTGTCGAGCAAAACCAAGCAAGACAGGATGGTCCGGTTAGTTGCCGATTTTGCGCAAAATGATATTGACAAGCTTACGTAGTGTGATAGTATAAAGTTACACATAAAAACAGAAAAAACAACAGAAATAAAAACATATACACTGATTTGGGAACATCTATTCTGGATGTCGCCAATAAAAAAGTAAGGAGAAAGACTATGAAAAGAAAGCTTGCCCTGTTGCTCAGTATCCTTATGCTGGCATCCGCATTTGCAGGCTGTGCCGGCGCAGGAACGACGCAAGCCCCTGCAACAGCTACCGCTGCTCCCGGCGCCACTGAAGCGCCCGGCGCTCCGGCCGAGCCGACGGCTGCTCCGCAGGAAGTGAAAAGAATAGCCGTTATACTTGACCCGGTTGGCGTGAACCCCTTCCTCACGCAGGTGGTCGATGAATGCGCCAAGATCAAGGCGGAAGGCACATATCCCATGGATTACACCGTCATCGAATGCGCCGACGATACCGCCTGGTCGGAAAACATCCGCGCCGCCGTGGAAGAGGATTACGATCTGCTGCTGGTCGTTGGCTGGCAGGGTGCGGATCCCCTCAACGAAGTGGCGACGCAGTTCCCCGATAAGGCGCAGTATGCCCTCATCGATACCGAATGCCCCGCCGCGAACGTGAAATCCGTCATATTCAAGCCTGCGGAAGCCGCTTACCTCATCGGCATTATCGCCGCTTCCGTCAGCGCCGATAAAGGCAAGCCCAACGGTCCGTTCGGCGGCGTGCACGCAAACCCGGGCCAGGGCAGCTTTGAGTGGCGCTATGGCTATATGGAAGGCATAAGGTCCGTGAACCCCGATGTCAAAATGACGGACTTTATATTCAATTACACCAAGTCCTATACGGACGCCCCCATCGCCAAGGAGCTCGCTCTGCAGCAGGCCGCGCAGGGCTGCGTATTCATCAATGCGGCGTCCGCGGTTGCGGATTACGGCACGTTTGAAGCCGCCAAGGAAAAGGGCTTCTACACCTCCGGTCAGGATGCCGATATGACCAACCCCGATAACCCCAACATCATCACCACCCAGGTGAAGTATACCGGCGTTGTCGCCCGTATGATCATCGATGAGTTCTTCTCCACCGGCATTGTGCCCGGCGTTGTCGCGCTCGGCCTTGCTGACGGCGTCGTAGGCGCGACCTACATCACCGACGACGGCACCAACCCGCGCAACACCGAAGTGCTTACCGACGCGATCGTCGCCCGCGCCCGCGAAGCGGCGGATAAGATCAAGAGCGGCGAACTGGTCATCGAGGTTCCCCTCGAGGAAAGCTATTCCTTCTAAAGCTTGTACGGCGTAACGGTTGCCCCCCATATACAATGTGGGGGGCAACTTTATGAAAAGGTCAATTAATTGAACGGAACTCTTACCTTACAGCGGAAAACGGCGACTCAGCAATTTGAGGGAGACGGTGGCGAATGCAAGAAAGTGAAAAACCCGTTGTGCTCCGCATGGAACACATCGTCAAATGCTACGGAAACCTAATTGCCAACGATGATGTAAGCCTGACGCTTTATCAGGGAGAAATACTGGCGGTTATCGGTGAAAACGGCGCAGGAAAAACTACCCTGATGAAGGTGCTCTACGGCATGGAGCAGGCGGAGAGCGGAAGCGTATATCTGCATGGCGAGCAAATCCATATCAAAAGCCCGGCGCAGGCCATATCCAAAGGGATCGGCATGGTGCAGCAGCATTTTATGCTTTTTGATCCGTTTACCGTCGCTGAAAATGTGGTGTATGGGCGGGAACCCAAAAAAGGACTGTTTTTTAATATCAAAGAAGCGAACCGCATTACGCGCGAGTTATCCGAAAAGTACGAGCTTCGGCTGAATCCCCAGACGAAAATTCAGGGGATGCCGGTGGGACTTCGGCAGCGCGTTGAAATCGTTAAGGTTTTATATCAGAACGCGGACATCATCATATTCGATGAGCCTACCGCGGTGCTGACGCCGCAGGAGGTGCACGAGCTTCTAAACACCATGAAGAGGCTTGCCGCGGCGGGGAAAAGCATTATCATTATCACGCACAAGCTCAACGAGGTCATGGAAGTGGCCGACCGCGCCATGGTCATGCGCGGCGGCAGGCACATCGCCGACGTCAACATCGAAGATACCAGCATCGAAGAGCTGAGCTTTATGATGGTGGGGCGGCATCTTATTGAAAAAACAATTCCGCCCGTCGAGCCGGGCGAGGATGTGCTGCGTATCGAGGAATTGTGCCTCAAAGGCGAAGGTTCCGTGCCGATATTGGATCACTTATCCCTGCGTGTGCGGGCCGGCGAGATCGTCGGCATCGCAGGCGTATCCGGAAACGGCCAGTCGGAGCTGGCGCAGTGCATATTCGGCCTTCGCAAGGCGGACGCCGGGAAAATCCTGCTAAGCGGCAAAAACATTGTCAATCTCCATGTTTCCCAAGTACGCGGCGCGGGCGTCGCCATGATTCCGGAGGATCGGTATATCTGGGGCTCCGCTTCATCGGCTACGATTTCTGAAACGGCCATTATGGCGCATCATAAAAAGCCGGAATTCTCAAAGCGGGGCGTACTCAAGATTAAGAATATCAGGTCGTTCGCGGGCGGGATGGTGCGCGAATTCTCCGTGAAGACGGACAGCATTCATTTGAAAACCGGCTCGCTATCCGGAGGAAACGCGCAAAAGCTGATCGCGGCGCGCGAGATATTGCAAAAAACATCCCTGCTCATCGCATGCGAACCTACGCGCGGCGTCGATATCGGCGCAATGGAGTTCATACATGACCGGCTGATCGAAAAACGCGAGCAGGGGGACGCCGTGCTGCTCATATCCAGCGAGCTTACAGAAATCATGAAGCTGGCCGACCGAATTTATGTGATCTATTCCGGCAGTATCAACGGGGAATTCGTACGCGGCGGCGTCCAGGAAGAGACACTCGGCCTGCTGATGGTGGGAGGCGAACAAAAATGAGACGGAACAAACTCGCACTGTTTCTGCAGCCTCTCGGGCAGCCGGTATTGGCGATATTCTGCGCGCTTCTGGTAGGCGCTATGGCGATACTGGTGACGGGCGAAAACCCGTTTACCGTATATGCCGCCATGCTGAAGGGGGCTTTCGGCAGTACCTACTACCTGCTTACCACGCTTACGCGCGCAACGCCCATCATCATTTGCGGATTAGGCGCGGCGATCGCCTGGAGTTCCAACTATATGGGCATAGGCGGGGAAGGACAGATGATTGCGGGCGGGTTTTTCAGCGCCATCATTGCGCTGTATATGCCGGGTCCTGTCTGGCTCAGGATTACCTGCGCCGTGCTTGGCGCAATGGCCGCCGGAGGATTGTATTCGCTGCTTTCCGCATGGCTGCTGGACAAATTCAAAATGTCCCTCGCGATATCCACTTTGATGTTTAACTACGCTGCGCAGTTCATCACCATGCACTTCACCGCCAACGTGTTTCTGGATACCA
>JAEWWD010000164.1 GCA_023396535.1 Bacillota bacterium | reverse complement strand
GACGCGGAGTCCTCCTTCACATGGTCCGCTATCACGATATAGCCCGCATACGCCCTATCCACCGCGACATGCACAACCGTGCCCGCCGCGTCGTCCGTATTCGCATAAGCGATGTTCTCCCTTTGCATCAGCTTGGGGTTGCCGGCAAATACCGCGCGGCCATCCACGCGGGCGGTTATGCCGTGGCCGGGGATCTCTTCCACATCCGTTACGCGCGAGAGATCGATACTCCCTTCATATGCGCGCTGCAGAGACAGCGAAATGGGATGGGTGGAGTGGCTCTCCGCATATGCGGCAAGCTCCAGCAGTTCTTCCGCCTGCAGTTGTTCAGGTACAACCCGATCGACCTCGAACACGCCCTTTGTCAGCGTTCCCGTTTTGTCGAACACAACGGTCCCCGTACGGGCAAGCGCCTCCAGATAATTGCCGCCCTTCACCAGCACGCCCGCACGGGACGCGCCGCCTATGCCGCCAAAGAAGCTCAGCGGTATGGATATGACGAGAGCGCAGGGGCAGGATACCACCAGGAACGTCAGCGCGCGGTACAGCCAATCCGCAAACGAAGCGCCGGGGATAACAAGAGGCGGTATACCGGCCAGTAGCGCCGCCGATATGACCACGATGGGCGTATAAACTGCCGCAAAGCGCGTAATGAAGCTTTCCGTGTTGGATTTTTTCCCGGCCGCGTTTTCCACCAGATTCAGTATCTTGCTGACCGTGGATTCCCCGAATTCTTTCTCTACGCGCATCGCCAGTACGCCGTTGATGTTGATGCAGCCGCTGAGTACAGAATCACCGGGCGCGGCGTCGCGTGGCAGGGATTCGCCTGTCAGCGCGGAGGTATTGAGCGTGGAGCGTCCCTCCAGCACCACGCCGTCCAGCGGAATCTTTTCGCCGGGACGGACGAGTATCGTCTCGCCTATCCTCACATCTTCGGGATTTACCTTCTCAACAACGTCCCCGCGCACAAGATTCGCATAATCCGGCCGGATATCCATCAGGCTGGCGATGGATCGGCGGGATTTTGCAACGGCATAGCTTTGGAACGCTTCCCCCACCTGATAAAAAAGCATGACGGCCACGCCTTCCGGATATTCGCCGATCGCGATGGCGCCCACGGTAGCAATGCTCATGAGGAAATTCTCATCGAACACCTGTCCGCGCAATATATTGCGGATAGCTCTCCAGAGTATATCATAGCCTATGATCGCGTAGCTTGCCATCAATGCAGCAAGCCGCGGCCATTGCCCTTCGGGAAGCAGAACGCCCGCTAAAAACAGGGCGCCGCTGATGGAAATTCGTATTTTAATATTCTTCATGGCGTTCTTTCTCGCTTTCCGCAGTACGGAAGCTGCGCTCAAATTTGAATCCTGTACGCGTCTCCAGTTCAAAACCACAATCGTTACGCACGCCTTACCGCAACGTCCGGCTCCAGCTTGCGCACTGCTTTTATGGCCGCCGCCTCGATGGCGTCCATGCGCTCGACATCGGCTTCGATTACCATCTTTGTGGTCATAAAGTTTACGGAAGCGGCGGATACGCCTTCTATTTTGCTTACCGCAGTTTCAATTTTCGCAGCGCAATGCGCACAATCCAGGCCTTCCAGCACATATGTCTTTTTCATAGTCAGTCTCCCCCTTCGGCTTCATTCTATCGATACGAAAAACAGTTGCTTGATCATTCAACTGTATTATAGTTGAATATATACGCAACCGTCAATGTGTTTGTGCCGGCTCATAGTATCATAAGTTTGAATAGCGTACTGAGAACATACAACCGTATCTTTTCACGGCAAAATGGGCTCCCGATTATTCGGGAGCCCATAAAAAACATATCGAAGCTCAGCGGATAAAGTTTGTGGCGACACGCGGCTCTTTTTCAGGAAGGGCGACGCCCGAGAGCGCGGCGGCTTCCTTGCAGCGCAAAAACCAGGCCATATTCCGGGCCAGCGTGCGCATAATCTGCATGCCCTCGAGATCCTGTCTCACCTCGTCGGGCGTGTTTCCGTGCACGACATTCCAATATTGCGAGGAGATCACGGGCATCTCACGGATGGTGAGATATTTTATGAACTGGTCGAACGCCGCCGTCGTGCCCGCCCTTCTCGCGGATACGACGCAAGCGCCCGGTTTCAGGTAAAACATGTCGCTGCCTATGGCCGCATAGAAGGCGCGATCCATAAACGAGGTCTCGCGCCGCCCATGGCCGCATAGTGCACCGGCGAGCCGAATATGAAGCCGTCGGCGTCCTTCGCCTTATCCAGAAACACGTTGACGCTGTCTGAAATAACGCAACGGCCTGTTTTCCGGCAGCTTCCGCAGGCAAGACATCCCGAAATCGGCTTCGTCCCAATATGGAATATTTCCGTATCGAGACCTTCCTCCCGCAATATGCGCTCTGCCTCCGATAACGCCGTATAGGTACACCCCTTCTCGTGGGGGCTTCCGTTAACCAACAAAACCTTCATAGCAACCTCTCCTTTTCTCCGCATGCGAAAAGCCTGACGGCTTCCCCGCGTATTTTCATACAATATGCAACTCAGACTTAAAAACTGGTAATACCGTGATATAACGCGCCCAGCGCGATCTCGGACATGACGGACGTCGGCTCAATCATTCCCTCACGAAGCCACTTCTGCACCATGCTGATACAGCCCGTTATGCCAAACACCCTCAGATACTCTATGGTACGCTCATCCAGTCTCCTGCCTGCCTGAATGGACACAACCCGCGAGAGTTCCATGATATCCTTCTGGAATGACCAGTCGCAGTTCTCGCTGAGCAGCGCTCGAAAAAGCTCCGCGTTTTCCTGAACATAATCCAATATTCGCGTCAATACCTGCACGGAAACAGGATAGTTCGAGTCGATGTCCTGCTTCTGCAGATACTGTTTCAAATTATCCAGCACTTCCTGCTCCAACTGGCGCAGCAGATCGTACTGATCCACATAGTGCGCGTAATAGGTGCTGCGGTTGATATCGGCATGCTCACAAAGGGACTTTACTGAAATTTTGGAGATATGCTGCGTTTTCATAAGCTCGACCAGCGCTTGCTTGAGCATCGTTTTTGTGTATTTCACGCGCCGGTCGGTTTTGGCTTCTCTCATACGCGTCCTCCGTTTGTGAAATAATTGTGCTTCCCAACATTCCGGCGAATTTCTGTTGCATAAAAAACAATTCGGGTGAGACTGACGGTAGTAATCCAACACCGTGTATATTATAATACAGTTCAAAACATTTTACAATTATTTGTTGCGGAGGACGTATGGAAGCAATTGCACGGTTGATCATCCGGTTCAGAAAGACGATCATCGTTGTATTCCTTGTCGCCGCAGCAGTCTCAGCAATATTGCAGCGATCCGTCGCAATCAATTATAAAATGGTCGACTACCTCCCCCCCGATGCGCAATCGACCGTCGCCATAGGCGTAATGGAACAGGAATTCGACCAGACGATACCGAACGCCCGCGTTATGGTCAAAAATGTCGGCATTGCGGACGCGCTGCAATATAAACAGAAGTTACTCGCGATTGGCGGCGTCAGCGAGGTGCTGTGGCTTGACGATGTTGTGGATATCAAAAAACCGCTGGAGCTGTACGACACGGACACAGTAGACACGTATTATAAGGACGGCAGCGCCCTGTTTTCGCTCACCATACGGGAGGGCATGGAAAGCGCCGCCTGCAAAGCTATCAAGGACGTGATTGGCGACGATAACTATCTGTCCGGCGAGGCCGCCGGCGTGGAGCTGCTGCAGGGCGCGACCAAATCCGAATCCATGAGCGCCATGGCGATACTGCTGCCCATCGTCATATTCATACTGCTCATATCCTCCGCCTCCTGGGTGGAGCCGCTCCTGTTCCTCGCGGCCATAGGCGTTTCCGTGGTCATCAACATGGGCACCAACCTGATATTCGGTCGTATCTCCTTTATGACCAATTCCGTAAGCCCCATTATGCAGCTTGCGGTTTCGCTGGATTACGCCATTTTCCTGCTGCACAGCTTCGCCGATCACCGCAAAACCTGTCCTGACGCGGAGGAAGCCATGCGGCGCGCAATCAAGCAATCCTTTTCAGCGGTATCCGCCAGCGCAGCCACTACCATATTCGGCTTTATCGCGCTGATATTCATGCAGTTTCGCATCGGCGCGGATCTCGGGCTCATACTCGCAAAGGGCATTATTCTAAGCTTTATCTGCGTGATCGTGTTCCTGCCCGCGCTTACGCTATCCATTTACAAGCTGATCGACCGCACCCGGCACAAGGAATGGACCCCGAGCTTCAAAAACGTATATCGCGCACTTTCCAAAGTCGCCATACCGGTGTTCGTCGCGGTCGCCCTGATTATCGCACCCTGCTACCTTGGTCAGCGGCATACCAGCTTTGTTTACGGCAGCAAGGATTTCAACCCGAACAGCCGTTACAGTCATGATACCGAAGCCATCGACGCGGCGTTCGGCCAATCCGTCGTCGTGGCGCTGCTGGTTCCCCGCGGAGATATCGCGAAGGAGCAGCAACTGATCGGGGATTTGGAACAATTGCCGCATGTGACGGGCGTTATATCCTATGCGAACACGGTAGGCGTGGAAATACCGCAGGAATTCCTGGAGGAGAACATCACAAGCCAGTTCTACTCAGCGCATTACGCGCGCATCATCGTCTCTACCGATACGGCCTCCGAGGGCGATATCGCGTTCAATACAGTCGAGCGAATCACCTCCGCCGCAAAGTCTTATTATGGGGATACGATTTACGCCGCAGGGCAAAGCGCCAACCTTTACGATATCCGGACGGTTGTCGCGAGGGACAATTCCGTCATCAACATCATCGCGGTGCTGTCCATTTTGGGCATATTGCTGCTGACGTTCCGCTCGGCCATGCTGCCGCTGATACTGCTGCTGACCATAGAAACAGGCATATGGATCAACCTTGCAATCCCGTATTTTTCGGGGGTATCCATGAACTTCATAGGATATCTCGTCATCAGCACGGTGCAGCTCGGCGCGACGGTCGACTATGCCATACTGCTGACGGACCATTATCTTGCCAACCGCAGGCGAATGACCCAGCGGGAGGCCATGCACGCGTCGCTTGGCGAAACGTTCAAATCCATATTGGTATCCGCGTCAACGCTTTCGTCAGCCGGATTTACGCTGTACGCGACGTCCACCAACCCCAGCGTATCCGGCCTGGGGTTGTTGCTGGGCCGGGGCACGCTGCTGTCCATGGTGATGGTGGTATGCCTGCTGCCGGCGCTTCTCACCCTGTTCGACAAAGCCATAGCAAAAACAACCTACAAAGCTGATTTTTTCGGCCATGTAAATAAACGGCCCCGGGAGGCGCTCGATGAATAAGCAAACAGTCCGATCCATAGGCGCGATGGCGCTCTCGGCAGCCATGCTGCTCGCTCCGGCCGCGGCGGCCGCCGCCGGTATGCCCGCCGTGATCAAAAACAAGAACGAGATCGTTTACGCCACGCTGTCCGCTACCGGCAGCGTCGAAGGCGTATACACGGTCAACGAATTTGAAGTATCTCAGGCGGGCAGTGTGGCGGATTACGGCGCATATACAAGCGCCGTTAACCTGACGGATACGCAGCAGCTTTCGCCTACCAACGGAAGCGTCAGCTTCGAAGCGGACGCGGGCGGCTTCTACTATCAGGGAAACATGGGCGCGGTCGATCTGCCCTGGACGATCAGTACCAGTTATTCGCTGGATGGCGCAGCCATTCGGCCGGAAGAGCTAGCAGGTAAATCCGGCCTGCTTGAAATCAAGCTGACTACCGCGCAAAATCAGACGATCAACCCGGTATTCTACGAGCATTATGTCCTCCAGATCACTATTACTCTGGACTCCAAGACTTGTGAGGATATCGACGCGCCCGGCGCAACGATAGCAAGCGCAGGCGCAAATACCGTCGCCGTGTTCAGCATACTGCCCAAAAAGGACGCCGATATCCGTTTGACAGCGCAGGTGACAGATTTTGAAATGGAGGGGATCACGCTCTCCGCGCTGCCTTTTTCCATGGATATGGATCTCCCGGATACGGATGAAATGGTGGACGATTTTCGCTCGCTCGCGGATGCGATATCCGACCTGAACGACGGCGTGCGCAAGCTGAATAACGGCACGTCGGATCTCTACGACGGAGCGCTCGAATTATCGGACGGCTCGGCGGAAATTCGAGATGGATTGGGGGAATTGGACGATAATTCCGACGATCTCGCGGACGGTTCCGCCCAAATCCGTAGTGCTCTGAAAGAGATCGCTTCCGGTCTCAATTCTTCCTCAGGCGACATGGATCTGAGCAGCCTGGCGGAATTGCCGGCGGGGTTGTCGCAGCTCGCGCAGGGTCTTAACGGCGTCGCGGGCGGCATGGCGGAACTGAATACCAATTTTACAGCCGCCTACGCCGCGTTGGACAGCGTCATGGAGGATATCCCCAATGCTTCCATATCGCAGGAAGAACTACAGGCACTTTACGGGCAGACCGACCCCAGCCAACACGACCTTCTGGATCAATTGACAGCGTATTATTCCGCAGCGCTGGCCGCGAAAGGCACTTATGACCATGTAAAAGCGGCGTTTGACGCCGTTGGAACCACGCTGGATACGCTCAGGGGCTCCGTCGCCACCATTTCCGGTACGCTGACTTCGATGTCCGCGCAAATCGGAAGCGCTCTGAGCGGGTCGGATATGATGGCGCAGCTTGAGGAACTCAAAAGCGGCATGTCCGAGCTGGCCGATAACTACTCGGAGTTTCACCACGGCCTTCTGGCCTACCTTGACGGCGTAAGTGAGCTTGCCTCCGGATACGAGGAATTCGATACGGGGATCATGGACTTTTCCGAAGGCGTAGGGGACCTGAAAGACGGCGTGGGAGATCTGTACGACGGCACGACGGAATTGGACGATGAGGTATCCGATATGCCGGATACGGTACAGACGGAAATAGACGACATGCTTTCCGACTATACCGATACGGATTTCACGCCTGTCTCCTTCACATCGCCCTTGAATACGCACACGGGCTCCGTGCAATTCGTGCTCAAATGCGCGGGAATTGAAAAACCTGAGGCGCAGCAGGCGGAAGAGCCCGCTGAGACGAAACCGGCTACCATTTGGGAACGGTTTTTGGCGCTGTTCCAATAAGAAAAGCCCGTTTGCATTTACCCATAATAAGGAAAAAAACCCGTTCTTCCCGGTCGGAAGCGCGGGTTTGGTTTATGCATCATTTTCTGACATTATATCAGGCTATACCGTTCGGATTTCTGGTTAAAGCAAAATGCGCCGATACCCTTGAGGCCCAGATGCACGCCCAGCACGCCGCCGATATGGCACAGCGTCGTCACACAGCCGGACAGCCCCTCCTTGATGAGCGCTTCCAGCTTCTGTGCCGACAGGAGATCGTCGGCATGGCAGATGGCGACAAGCTGCGCGGGAAATTTCTGCGCCCGCTGTATGATATCGTTCGCCACGGCCTGTATGGCGTTGCTTTTCCCACGGACCATTCTGCGCACAACCATACGGCCCTTTTCCACCTCCAGTATAGGATGGAACCCGAGCTTGCTGCCGACATACCCCACCACCTTGGGGATGCGTCCGCCCTTCGCCAGCCATTCGAGATCGCCGACGGAAAACACATGCTCGATATGATCCGCCAGGAACTCCGTTTCTGCTTTCACCGTATCAAACGGCAAGCCCGCGGCGGCCATTTTCAGCGCCTGCAGCACGATGAGCCCTGTAGCGCCTGCCCCGGCTTTCGAATCCACCACGGCGATATTACGCCCGGAAAAGTCCGCGCGCAGCTCCTCCGCCACCATGCTGCCCAGCGAGAAACAGCCGGATAGTTCACTGGAAAACGAAATATACAGGACGTCCTCACCGCGCTCAAGTATGGATCTGAACAGGGAATATGTCCTATCGTACGGGATCTGCGACGTTTTGGGTACTATTCCCTTGCGCATATATTCGTAGACTTCCTCGATATGGATTTCCTCGCCGTCCAGATAACTCCGTTCGTCTATGCTGATGACAAGGGGCAAAATATCGAGGCGGTAACCATTCAGCAGGCTTGGTTCAATGTCGCAGGTACTGTCCGTTACGATGCGGATATTGCTCATTGTTCGTTTCTTTCTCCTTTAACACCGATGGTTCTCCTTCACAGGGGACGGAAGAATGCCTCAATGACATTCACTTACTCTATTCTAAGCCGAATAGGAAGCAAAATCCAGATCGGGTTAAAAGCAATATGTGAAAATTACTCAAAACGCATATTCCATAGCTGATCGCCGCCGAAAATCAACGTGGCGGGTAAACGCATTCCGCATATTTTTTATCCGCTGGATAAACTAAGCCTGCAACGGCAAAGGAGGAACAGGTATGCAAACGGTATGGAAAGGCGCGATCAGTTTCGGCCTGCTCAATGTGCCCGTAAAAATGGGCGCAGCGACACAGAAAGAGAATATCAGTTTCCGGCAACTGCACAAGGCGTGCAATACGCCCATCAACCAGAAGCGGTTCTGCAGCAAATGCAACCGCGAAGTGGCATATGAGGAGATCGTAAAGGGTTTCGAATATGAGCCGGGGAAATTTGTGCTGGTCACCAACGAAGAGCTCGACGCGCTGCCCATCAAAAGCGCCAAATACATCGATATCGTGGATTTTATACGCATTGAGGAGGTTGATCCGGTCTATTTCGATAAAACCTATTATCTCTGGCCGGAAAAGGGCGGCGAAAAGCCTTACCTGATATTACGGGACGCCATGCGCGAAACCGGCCGGGTCGCCATGGCAAAAGTCACCATGCGCGAGAAGGAGCACCTATGTCTGATACGGCTGATAGGCGATACGCTGTGCGCGGCCATGATGTTTTTTGCGAATGAAATTCGGGATACGGCGGAGCTGGGTATCGCACAGCTCGACCAAACGGTTACCATCCGCCCCGAGGAGATGCGTATGGCGGTGCAGCTCGTGGAGAATCTGACGGCCGAATTCCAGCCTGAAAAGTATCACGACGAATATCGGGAAGAACTGCTTAAGCTCATACGTGCCAAGGTGGAGGGCAGGCAAGTCGTTGAGCCGGAAATCTCACAAGCGCCAACGGGCAACGTAATAGACCTGATGGAACGGCTGCGCCAAAGCGTGGAAGCCACCAAGCAGCACACAGAGGAAAAGCAGCCGCCAAAGGAAAAGAAACCGCGCAAGCGGAAAGCTGCAGCGGATTAACCCAGCCTCTGCCGCATGGCGTATACGGGCGTGAACAAATTGCCAACCTCTTCAGCCGTTGCTCCATATTGCGCATGTGAAACCGGTCGGGCGTAAGGTCCATTGAGGGCATATACGCCATCCACGCGGTTAATCACCTCGCTTCTTCATCAGCCTGTTCACTCCGGGCCAGAGATATGCGTTTGCCGTATCGTACAAAGGCAAATTGGCAAATGCCCGCTGCTGCCATTGGATTTATAATACGGAGATTCTACAAACCGGGAGATTTTACGGATTTCCCGGTTGTTATTTTCACAGGTATAGCTCACTTTCTATTGACTATATATATAACGCCTGATATAATTCACCCAACCGTTCGGTAGAAAGGCAAGAGATCAAATATGATTTCCAGAGATAAGTCGCAAAATCAAAGCAGGGGGCGCATAATGCGCGCGGCGGAACGCCTGTTTGCGGCAAATGGTTTCAGCGGTACGGGGGTAGACGCCATTGCCCGCGCGGCAGACATCAACAAGGCGACGATCTATTATTATTTTCCCAGCAAGCAAACCATACTGGATTGCCTGATCGAGGAATTTCTTCAGCACTTCATGGAAACGGCGGTATCGATACTGGAAAACGACGATACGACGGCGCTTTTGGCGCAGTCCATCTCCGCATCCGCGGATACTATACGTATCAACGGCGCATCGGGTATTCAGCATATGCTTAGCTTTATGGATAGATGGCTGGATCACATTATTGGCCTTTTTACTGAAAACCGGGATATTATGCGTATTATGTTCGCCGAATCGGTCAAGGACGGCGAAAACCAGCAGTTGTTGTTCCGCCTGTCGGATATGATCGCGTCGAGCGCCAGCGAATATCAGCAGCGGCTCAGCGGCCTTGGATTACCGCAGCTTAACCTTGAACTGGTCGTTATGAAATTCTTTGGCGGCATATTGCCTCTCGCCTATTACGCCGTATGCTCGGACGCCTGGGCAGCGCATTACGGCATGACAAAACAAGCGCTCAAACAGGGCCTTCATTCCCTTTTCCATGCAGAAACACTCGGATATTATGGATTAACAACCATTCAGGGCGACGGTCTGAAATAGCGGCCTGGGAAGGATTCATTATGCAGGAATTGATCCGGGGCACTGGAATACGCAAGGTTTACCAAACCGGCGAGGTACAGGTGGAGGCGCTGCGCGGAGTCGATATCACGCTTTACGAAGGGGAACTGGTCGTGATACTCGGCCCCAGCGGTTCGGGAAAATCGACGCTTCTTAACATACTCGGCGGTATCGACGCAGCCACCAGCGGCGAACTGCTTTATGACGGCATGGACCTCGCTGGAGCGGGCGAGCGGGTGCTGACGCGTTACCGGCGCCATGCCGTTGGGTTTGTGTTTCAGTTTTACAACCTGATGCCCAATCTCACGGCGCGCGAAAACATCAGGCTTGCCACTGATATTTCGTTAAGTCCGCTGGATGTGGACGCCGTACTGGAAGACGTCGGTATGACGGACCGCGCGTCCCACTTCCCTTCACAGCTTTCCGGAGGCCAGCAGCAACGCGTCGCCATTGCAAGGGCGGTAGCGAAAAACCCGAGAATGCTGCTGTGCGACGAACCGACGGGCGCATTGGACGTGACGACAGGCATTCAAGTTCTAAAAGTATTGCGGCATTTTAACAAGGCTTATCAAAAATCCGTATCGATCATTACGCACAACGCAGGCATCGCGAAGATGGCGGACAGGGTTTTCACCATACGTGATGGAAAAATAGCGCAAATACAGGTTAATGCGCACCCCGTCGATCCAGAGGAGGTCGCCTGGTAAATGACAGCCACGTTGCTACGCAAGGCGCTGCGCGATCTGCGCGGCCATTTAGGCGCTTACCTTGCCTGCGCGATGGTGATGGCCATCGGCGTGGTCTTTTATTCCTCGATGTCGCAGGTAATCAGTAATATCCCGGTGGTGCAATTTGATTTTTACCGGCAGTACCGGTTTGCCGATGCGTTCGCGCAGGTGAATTCCATACCTGTTTCCCGCCTGAAGAGGCTGGAAACCATAGAGGGAGTAAAAAAGGTATCCGGCCGCCTGACGATGAACGCCCGCCTTGTGACGGACAGCCAGGACGAGAACGCGACGCTGAAGCTGATTTCCTACGACCCTGCGGAAACGGACCGTCTGAACGATATCCTCATCACAAAAGGGGAAGCGCCGGCGGCAGGCAGCTATACCATATGCCTGAACGAGGCGTTCTACAAAGCCAATCAACTGACAGAGGGAGATACGATCGAGCTTGCGCTGCTCGGCCGCCGGGTGAGCTTTACTGTATGCGGCAGCGTACAAACCCCGGAATATATCTATCTTATGCCTGAAGGCAGCATCATGCCGGATGATAAAAACTATGGCGTGGCCTATGTACCGCTGGATGTTTTAGAAACCCTGATGGGCCGCCAGGGCGAAGCAAGCGATGTATCGTTTGCTTTTGAGAGCGGCGTAGTATATGAAGACGTTGAAAAGGCGCTCAAAACGGCGCTCGCCCCTAGCGGGTTGATACGGCTCATGCCACGCGCCGACCAGGCCAGCCACAGCATGCTGGATCAGGAAATTGAAGGCATGCGCAGCATGGTCGGCGTCGTCCCCTTTCTGTTTCTGATGGTAGGCGCGCTGATTATGAGCGTTGTCATCAAACGATTGGTGGATCAGCAGCATGCGCAGATCGGTCTGATGAAAGCGTATGGATATTCCAGCCGCGAGGTGCTGGGGCACTATGCGATTTACGGCGTAGTGATTGGGCTGCTGGCCTCCGTCATTGGCGGCGCTTTGGGCGCGATGGTATCGGGCTATATGGCGACGCTGTATTCCGCATATTTTTATATGCCGGGCATATCCGGCTCATTTTCCTTCACAAACGTATTGAAACTATCATTCATGGCGCTCCTGTTCGGCGCGGGCGCGAGCGTATATGGCGCGCGCGACGTGCTCAAGCTGACGGCCGCCGAGGCCATGCACCCGCCCGCGCCGCCCAGCGGCAAACCCATACTTTTGGAGCGGCTGCAGGGATTCTGGCGGATACTCAGCACCACCACCCAGCTCTCGCTACGGAACCTCTTCCGCTCACGCCTGCGCTCGGTTCTGACCTGGATCGGGCTTACCATATGCTATGCGCTCATCGCCGCGGTGTTCGCGTTCAGCCCCATGGTGGATCTTATGATGACGGATAATTTTACTGAGGTCCAGCGTTATGATCTCAAAGCCGGGCTGGCTCAAATGGCAGACGCGCGCTCGCTCGAATCCGCGCTTTCGCATATGCAGGGCGTTGCAAGTGTGGAAGCCGTGCTGGAAACGCCGCTGACATTACGCAAAGGCGCGCTGGAAAAGGATGCGACATTGCTTGCGCTCCCCCGGGGAGGGACGCTGTACCGCCTGTTCGACGACAGGAACATGCCTGTTTCCGTTCCGGAAGGAGGCGTTGCGATTACCTACCGGATGGCGGAGAATCTGGGGGTTGAGCCGGGAGACCGGATACTTCTCGATATCCCCTACCCCGACAAAGAGGTGTATGTTCCTGTTTCCGCGTTGTGCGAGCAATATACGAGCAATTATGTGGTAATCGACCGCGCATATCTTGCCTCGTTGCTCCACATGCCGCAGTATGCGACAAGCGCGATGATCAAAATGTCGCCGGGCGACTCATCCGCAGCCGACACATTGATAGAACGGCTGAACAGCGCGAACAATGTTACATCGGTTATGAGCATCGCACAGATACAGCAAAACATGAACGAGCTGATGCAGACCTCCATGAGCTCGCTGTACGCTATGGCGGTAATGGCGGTATTCGCAGGGTTTGCCATCGTCTACAACGCAAGCGTGGTCATACTCTCCGAGCGCACGCGCGAGCTGGCCTCCATGCGCGTGCTTGGGTTCTCGCTGAGTGAAACGGTCCGTGTTGTGGCGCTGGAGCAATTGCTGCTGTGCATGGGCGGAATACTGTTCGGCATACCGCTTGCCGGGGCTACCATGCAGGCGCTGTCGGACTCCGTCGCTTCGGATATGTATGCGATGCCTTCCGTCGTGCCGTTGAGCTCGCACCTCACCTGTATCGTTTGCCTGCTTGCGGCATGGCTGGCCGCGGTTCTGATCACCGCGCGCAAGGTGCGCCGCACATCCATGTCGGATGTGCTTAAAGACAGGGACTAACTTTCGGTAAAAGCAAGGAATCTTCCACAAGGGTGTATGGAGGAATGGATATGAAAAAGCTCTCGGTTCCCAAAATGGTCTCTGCGCTGTGGAGCAACAAAAAACTCCGGTACGTAAGCCTCGCCGTCACGGCGCTGGCAGTCGCGGGGGCGGCAATGACGCTCACATCCGGAAAAAATGTCGCCGTAACGCCGGTTACGCCGCAATTGCTGGAGGACAGCTTCTGGGAAGATGGCGTTGTTCGCGCGCAAACCCGCAGCGTAGTCAGCGCGGATTTATCCGGCAAGGTGATCTCCGTTCGTGTACGCGAGGGACAGACAGTAAAAAGCGGAGACGTCCTTCTGGTGCTGGATACCGGCGACCTGCAAGCGGAGCGAAAGCGTCTTAGCGCCGATCGTGCCACGGTAATGGCAGGCTGGGAGCAAACGCGCGACCAGGTCAAGCAGCAAATCGCGGGAATAGAAGCGCAGCGCGCAGCCTATGGCACCGCGGACACAAGCCGGGCGCTGGGCGAACAAATCGAGCTGCTGGACTGGTCCCTGGACCCCGGGGCGAAAAACAGCGTCGCCTGGCTCTATGAAAATATGCTGGACACCACCGACGCGCAGTACAGCTATGTGAACAGCCGGCTCAAAGAAGCGTCCGGCCTTACGTCCGCGGAAGTCCAGGCGCTGGAGTCGCAGTTGGAAGCCGCGCAGATTCAAAGGGAAACCATTGCGCTGCAGCAGGCGCAGGCCGAAGCGCAGCGGGAGCAGCAGATAAGCGAACTGGAAAGCAAAAAGGCGGACGCTGTTACAGCGGGGGATACGGAGGAAGCGGACCGGCTGCAGGCACTCATCGACAGCCTTGACGCTACCGACGGTTCTTATGCCGAAATGCTGCGCATTGCGGATGAGCAGGTAGCCCGCCTGGAGGAAGATCTTGACGACGCGCGCGACGCTACGCCGCAGGCCGTGGAAACGCGCGAAACGCAGCTTCTCGCGCTGGAAAACGAACACAGCGCCCTGAAAGAACAATACAACCTGTATATCCTGAATACGCAAACACAGATTTTATCGCTGATGGCGCAGCAGGAGCAGGCGGCGGGGGCCGTATCCAGCGAGAAAAAGGTGAAGAACGCGCTGGGCGAGCAAATCGATCTGTTGGAGCAATCCATGCAGAACGACTCGAGCACCGCAAGCTATTATGAGGCCCAGATCGAAAAGATAGACGCGAGTCTCGAGGATCTCGACCGAAAGATCGCGCTTGCAACCGTAACCGCGCCCAATGACGGTATCGTCGGCGCGCTGGATATTACGCAGGGACAGTATTTGCAGGCCGGAACGACCATCACGGAGGTGGTCGACCCTTCCTCCCTGCGCGTGGAATGCATGTTGCTCACCGACGACGCGAACAGCGTCTCCAAAGAGACGCCCGCGCGCATCGTATGGGAGCGGCGCAACGGCGACATTGCGTATACGGGCGACGTACAGACTATTTCCTCGCTTGCCGTCAACTCCATTTCGGCCATTGGGTTAAACGAACAGCGCGTGAAAACCATCCTTATGCCCGCGTTTGACGGCGCGGATCATCCGGGCGACGGATATCAGGTGCGCATCGCGTTTACCACCGCAAGCCAGACCGCGCTCGCCGTGCCGCAAAGCGCTGTCATACAAACCGATGCTGGCGACGCCGTATATGTGGTAAAAGAGAAAAAGGCGGTTCTCGCGCCTGTCACGCTGGGCATGGAAAGCGAGGATATGGTTGCTGTACTGGACGGTCTGGCAGAGGGCGATATCGTCATCCGCAGCCCGGAGACGGACGGCATTAAAGAAGGGGATACGGTTGCCGTGAAAAGCGTCGTTCAGTAAACAGCGCAGTCATAAAAGAATTCGCAATGAGCAAGTGTTCAAACGCGCTTGATGCGAATCGCAGGTTAAAAACCGCGGGTACGTTCGGGGGCTTTACCCCCGAACCCCCACCAAGGGCCGTAACGGCCCTTGGAACCCGCCCCAAAGCGACTTTGTCGCTTTGGGGGAATATTTTAATCCGCGTCTCGGGGCTAATTACGCGTCCAGACCGTACCTCGGGGGACGTGGGGGCGAAGCCCCCACTTTTAAATAAAATAAGTTTCCGTCGCCGCCCGCAAGGCGGCGATACAGATTTAACC
>JAEWWD010000260.1 GCA_023396535.1 Bacillota bacterium | reverse complement strand
CCGCCGCACAGTCCCTCCGGTTTTTTACCGCCCTCGCTGATGAATTCCTGCCCGGCGTAATGGTAAGGACAGGGGCCCAGTCCGGGCGCGCCGTATTGCGCCACCAGATCCTCGTAGAATTTCGCTTCCAGCACGGTGATTTTGACTTTCTTCATCATATACCCCCATATCTGCTTTACCCGGCATCATAATTCTTATACGTATCATATAAGACCGAAGCGGCGCAAGTCAACAGCCCGGGCATTTGCAGCCGGGATAAAACCGACGCTGAACAGGATGGCCAATGGTATATATATGATTCCATACTGCCCTTCTCTCTATGTTTGAAATGTTTTGATACGTTTTGTTATATTTTTATAAGTTTTTCTTCTCATGCAGGATTCATTATGCTACAATATAGTCGTTAAAGCTTCCTACCACGAAATAAAGGAGAAATGACTATGAGCTGGCTGCAGGATGTATTCAAAGTTCAAAAACCCATTATCGCAATGTGCCATTTGCAGGCTATGCCGGGCGACCCCGGTTTTGACGCCGACGGCGGCATGCAAAAGGTAGTCGACCTCGCGCGCAAGGATTTACACGCGCTGCAGGATGGCGGCGTAGACGGCGTCATGTTTTCCAACGAATTCAGCCTGCCTTACCTGACCACGGTAAGGACGGAGACTGTCGCGGCCATGGCCCGCGTCATAGGCGAACTCAAACGCGAAATACGAATCCCTTACGGCGTGAATTGCCTGTGGGATCCCATTGCGTCGCTGGATCTCGCCATGGCGGTGGACGGCCAATTCATACGCGAAATCATCAGCGGCGTATACGCCAGCGATTTCGGCCTGTGGAACACCAATACCGGCGAGACGGCCCGCCACCGTATGGCGATCGGCGCGCAAAACGTTAAAATGCTGTTCAACATAGTCCCCGAAGCCGCAAAATACCTTGCCGACCGCAGCATTGCGGATATCGCCCGCAGCACGGAATTCAACCATCATCCGGACGCGCTGTGCGTTTCCGGCCTGACGGCGGGCAGCGAAACCGACACGCAGGTCCTCAAGCTCGCGAAGGACGCCGTCAAGCATACGCCCATACTGTGCAACACCGGCTGCAACAAGGATAACATCGCCCGCCAGCTCAGCGTGGCGGACGGCGCGGTCGTCGCGACTACGTTCAAATATAACGGCATATTTGAAAACGCAGTGGATATCAGCCGCGTAAAGGAATTTATGGACACGGTAAAGGCCTTCCGAGATACGCTCTAACGTCTCACAGCGCGGCCGCATGGGAGGCTGTATTCCCATGCGGTCGCCTTTATGGATTATCCGCACAAATCCTGCGTTGCAAATCTTATCAAACAATGCACTCCATCACCGCGCCGGCGCTAAAACCCTTCGGCGCGAAAAACGAAAAAGGCGGACCATATGAACCGTATTGCAGTCAATGGCCGGCAGTTTCCTATAGAGGTCGTCGTATTTGACAAGGATGGGCTTCTGTTCGGCAGCATGGCTTTCTGGATAGAGCTGGCCTATAACAGGCTGGCGATTGCCCTCGAATACATGGATATTCCCATGGCGTTGCGCTGGCTTGATCTGCTCGATATAGACGCCGCGCCGGGGGAAGACGGCGTCATCCGCATTCGCAGCATCGACCCCATGGGATTCATGGCCGTCGGTTCCCCGGATGAGGAAGTAATCGTCACAGCCACATTCCTGCTGCAGGAAAAGAAACTGCGCTGGCCCGAGGCGCGCTCGATCGCCCGCGGCATACATGACCGGGGCGACGAACTGTTCGACTATCATCGAGCGATAAAGCCCAGGCCGGGTTTCCCCGGCATTTTCAGGCGGCTGCGCGAAGCGGGTATTCCCTACGGAATAGCCACCTCCGACGAAAGAGAGCGGGCCCGCCGTTCAGTCGATTTATTCGATGATTTTTCCCTGCTCAGTTTTGTGCTGACGCCCAGGGATGTTGAACGGCACAAGCCCGAGCCGGATATGCTCCGTTTCGTCTGCGGCAAATTCGGCGTGGAACCCCAACACGTGCTGATGATAGGCGACTCGTATATGGATATGCTGATGGCGCAAAACGCCGGCTGTATAGGCGTCGGCATCCCCGAATATCCCGGGATGCGCGAACAACTGCTGCCCTATGCAACCGTCATCGCGCAGTCGCTTGACGATATCGTAATCGAGGAATGACCAGAGCCGTAATAGAATTTTTCAAGTACTCATTTCACAAGCCGGAATAGATGGAAGGAGAACTTTTCTATGCTGAAGGACGAGAGGCTTGCGCGCATTGAAGCGTACATCAACCAGAAAAAATACGCCGGCATACGGGAACTGTCGGAGTACCTTTCCATTTCCGGCGCCACTATCCGCAGGGATCTCGAGGCGCTGGCGGCACAGAAAAAGGTTTCCATTACGCGCGGCGGCGCCGTCGCCATGGACCGGGAGGAATACATTTTCATCGAGGACCCGTACGCGGAAAAAGCCAAAAGCAACCGGGATGAAAAAATCCGCATCGCGCGGGAGGCGGCAAAACTCATCGCGCCGGGCAGCACCGTCATCATCGACTCCGGGACGACGACGTTCCAGATCACCCCGTTTTTGCGGGACATTCCGGATCTGAAGCTCATTACGAACGACGTCCATATCGCCGCGGCGCTTTCCGGCTGCCCCAATGTGAACGTCACGGTGCTGGGCGGCCAACTGCGGCAGGGATACTACACCCTGCTGGGTATGTACGCGGAGACCGCGGTTTCGGATATGCACGTGGACGTCTGCCTCATTGGCATAGACGCCGTCAGCCTTTCCGGCGGGCTCATGATATCCAACCTCGAAGAGGTATCGCTCAAACGCAGCATGATCGCCGCCGCGAATAAGGTCGTGGTGGTTTGCGATCACACCAAGTTCAAGAAAAAGGCGTTTTTAAGCGTGTGCGGGCTGGAAAAGGTGGATCTGTTCGTGACCGGCGAGGAAATTGATGAGGAAACGCTCAAAGTGATCCATGCCATAGGCAAGCATGTGCTGGTTGTGCCTCTGGACGGCGCGGCAGCGCCTCAGGAAGAATAGCTGATCATAGCAGGCGTAATCGCTCAAAATAGTATTTGTAGAAATATGCCGCCCAGAATTGGGCGGCATATTCAGGCCATCGGCAAAGTCCTGTGGACTTTGCCGATGGGTTTTCTGCGGGTTAAAATGTCGCTCATGGCGACATTTTTTCCACCAATTTGACGCACATGTCGTCAAATTGGATTAAATGTGGGGGATTTGTGAATCCCCCACACCCCCCAGGGAGGGTTTGTCAATACACTGATGCCGCCCGTTTGGGCGGCATTATTATTGCTGGTTTCCCCTGAACGTGCGGCTCTTCAGCCCGTGATTTCCACGACATTTCCGTCCGGGTCCAGAGCGCAGCTTTCATAATAGCCGTCGCCGGTAACGCGGGGGCCGCTTTCGATTTCGTACCCGCCCGCGCGCAGGCGCTCGGTCAGCGCGTCCACAGCGGCGCGGCTTCCCGCATAGAAGGCGATATGCGCATACCCGAGCTGCGCGCGCTGCGGTTTGGCCGCGACATCCGGCCGCGCCATAATCTCCAACCGCGCGCCGTCCGAAAAGCTAATAAAGCACGTACTGAGCCCGGTGCGGTGGTTGTGATACCGCCCGCCTGCGACGCCGCCAAAGTAGGCGCAGTAAAACGCCTGTAATCGCTCGATATCCTCCGTGAACAGCGCGATATGGTCGATACGCATAGCTTTACTCCGGTATAATACCGTTGAACGTCATAGGGTCGAAGCTCATATGGTCCCCGTCCTCCAGCGCATCTATGCGAGCCGCGTCCTCCGCCGTCAGCTCGAAATCGAACACGTTGAAATTCTCCTCGATGCGCGCGGGAGTCGCGGATTTGGGGATGGGGTTATGCGCACGCTGGATATCCCAGCGCAGCACGACCTGCGCGTTGGTGCGCCCGTATTTGTGCGCAAGTTCGGTAATGACCGCGTCGCTCAGTACGCGGCCCCGGTACAGCGGCGCCCAGGCTACCTGCTGCACGCCGTGCGCGCGTCCGTATTCCACCGCCTCGCGCTGCCGGTACCACGGATGCAGCTCCAACTGGTCGTAGGCGGGCGCGACGCCTATCTTCTCCATAAGCTCGTTCAAATGCACCTTCAGGAAGTTGGATACGGCGGGGTAGCGCACCAGCCCCGCGTCTTTCAGGCGCAGCACGGCCTCCCACGCGTTCAGGCGCAGCTTTGTATCCGTGCCCGGCCAGTGCAGCAGGTAAGCGTCCACATACGCAAGGCCAAGGCGCTTGAGGCTTTGCTCACAGCCGCCGCGCACATCGGCATAATCGGTGGGCCACAGCTTGGTGGCGAGAAATATCCGCTCGCGGGGCACGCCCGAGTCCCGTATAGCGCGGCCCACTTCCGCCTCGTTGCCGTAAAAGGCGGCGGTGTCGATGTGGCGATAGCCAACGCTTAATGCATGGCGTACGGCCCGGTATGTTTCCTCCCCCAATTCGAACACGCCGAAGCCGATCGGCGGAATCTGGCACGTTTGCATGAACTTCCTCCCAAGCGTTATCTATATGAGAACATCATACCACAGCTTTGCCGCAGGCGGAGAACGAAATCATTTCGCAGTGTATACTGTTTCTGGTACAATAGCGGTGCGAACGCCATGAAAGGAAACATACAAATGCGCCTGCTTCCCAACGCATTATCCTGCCTGCGCATCGCGATATCCGCCGCGCTGCCCTTCCTTACGCGTTATCCCTTTCTATTCGGGGCCGTGTACCTGCTCTCCGGCATGACCGACGCGCTGGACGGCTATATCGCCCGCCGCTTCCACGCGGAATCGAGCCTGGGCGCGCGGCTGGACAGCCTGGGCGACCTCGTATTCTTCGCGGCGTCCGTGTACCTCGCCTGGCCCCTGCTGTATCGAACAGGGGGTGCGTTGCTGTGCGTGGCCGCGATTGCCGTCGTCCGCGTCGGCAATATCGCGCTGACACGGTATAAGTTCCATATCTGGAGCGCCATGCACACGATCGGGAATAAAATCGCGGGAGGGATGATATTCCTCGCGCTGCCCGCCTGCGTGCTGCTGGGGCGCATCCCTCTGTGGATCGCTATCCCCGTATGCGGAGTGGCACTTCTCTCCGCGCTGGAAGAGACCGCCATATTGCTCCGTTCGGATAGGTACGACGCGGACAGGCGGTCTCTCTTTGGTCGGAAATGACAGCTTTGACCCGCTATTCTTCCTTCCTGCCGGATAAGTATAAAAGCGCCCTATCAGGACGCTTTTTACTTTACATTCTGCTTTACGCCGAATGCCCCAGCAACATTCCCTTTGCAGCCCGGCCGCCCTGCCGGGTTGTTCCCGCCGGAGTCCGCATGCGCCGGTAGGCAGCCTGCACCAGCGCCATAGCGGCCGCGGCGCATACGCTCAACACTATGTAAGCAGGAACATAGCTGCCAGCAGCGTCGGCCATCATGCCGGGTACGGGCCCGAACAGCAGGCCGCCCGCCATATAGGCCATTTGAAAATGCCGGAGCAGCTTCCCATGCGTTTTCGCGTTGGAAAAATCCGACGCAAACACGGACAGCCCGACGGTGGAAAGCGGCAGCCCCAGCCCGAGAAAGCCCATGGACGCAACGGCCGCGGCCATGCTCCCCGATCCCGCGAAGCAGCAGAGTATCTCCCCCGCCACCAGCATCGTAAAGAACAGGTAGCCGGATTTATACGCGCCCAGCCGGTCCGTGATCTCGCCGTAGACGCATTTCCCCGCCGTCAGCGCCACGCCTACAAAGGAAATCAGGAAGGATACGGTCATGGCATCGAATCCCTCGCCCTTATACAGCACCGATAAATGCGAAAAGCCGGGGTTCGCGATGGCGCCAAGCAGCAGCATGGCCAGCAGCATGGCCGGAAGAGCGCCGCGATTGAGTATCCCTTCCCGCTCCCTGATAGCACAGTTTGCGTTCGAATCCTCGCTCTTAACCGGCGCAAGCCCTTTCTCCTCCGGTGTATCGCGCAACAGCGCAAACACAGCGACCGCGGCAAGCGCCACAAAAGCGGCTTCCAGCAGGAACGCGGTTTTGAGGGACGTCGAACGGATCAATACCGTAAGCAGCGGCGGCGCGACGATCGTCGCCGCGCCCGTGCCCGCCGCGCAAATGCCCAGCGCGGCCGCCTTATGGCTTTGGAAATAGCGATCTATCAGCATGGAGACGGGCACCATGCCGCCCAGCCCATAGGCCGCGCCCGCGACGGCCGCGGCTATGGAATAGCCGATAAACCCGCGCGATAGGCCGAACAGCGCGAAGGACGCGGCCGACCCTACGGCCGCGAGGGCGACGCCAAGCCGCAGGCCCGTGCGTTTGAGCGCCTTTTCCACGAACCATATGGCAAAGAAGGCGGACAAGCTGCGTATGGTGAGCATTGCGGAGCCCTGTGTATTGCTCATACCGCCCGCCTCTATGAGATACGGCTGAAACACGGAAAAGGCGCTTGTCGCAAGCCCGACCGTGCAGAACAAAAGCAGCGTGCAGCCCGCTACTATAAACCAACCGTAATGCCGAATTTTCATACTTCCACATCCTTCGGCTTACAAGATACCACTGTCCATTATATTTGTAAAATAGTTTGTTCCGCGCTATAATAACGCCATATCCGATATTAACAAGGACGTGGCGGACATGACGAGAGCTGAGATACAGGCCTTCCTGGCAGTGGTGGAATACGGCTCCATATCCCGGGCGGCGGACGAGCTGTTTTTGCGGCAATCCACGCTGTCGGGACGCATTCAGACTCTGGAAAACGAGCTGAACATGGTTCTGTTCAAGCGCGGCAAAGGCGTGCGCAGCACGGAACTGACCGATTACGGCAGGGATTTCGTACCCATCGCGGAGAAATGGGAGCAGCTCTGGCAGGAAACGCTCTCAGCCGCGAATAAGCGGCAGAATAAGGCCCTGAGCGTCTCCGCCATACTCAGCCTGAACGCCTATATCATGTCCGAAGTATACAGCTTGTTCGCCGCAAACAACCCCTCGGTGCGATTGCGGCTTTTAATCCGCCATTCGGACGACTCCTATCACCTCATCGAAAGCGGCGGCGCGGAAGCCGCGTTTGTCACAAAGCCGCAGTATTCCAAAAAGGTCGACGCCCTGCCGCTGTTCCGGGAGAAAATGGTGCTCGTATACAACGAGGCTTACCCCGCGGGAGAGGCCCTGCATCCTTCCGAGCTGGACGCCAATCAGGAGGTATTGCTGGATTGGCACAGGGAATACGTGCGCTGGCAGGAATACTGGTTCGGGCCAACCAGCTCGCCGCGCGTATATACCGACGATATGACATTGATGGAGGATTTTCTCGAAAAGGAAATTTGCTGGACAGTAGCGCCGGTATCCGTCGCCCGCGCGCTGACGCAAAAATCAAGTAAAATCCGCGCCGCCTCCCTATTGGATGCGCCGGGCGACAGGACGGTATTTATGCTCAAGCGCAGTATGACGGCCGCATCCGAGGAGCTCAACCTGCTGCTTTCCTATATGAAAGAGGTTGTCGAGCGGCAGGGCGCGCAGTGGGTGTACGGCGCTTAGCGGGCAGACCGGGCGCTCAGCGCCCTCAGTGCCGGTCGATATACGCTTGCAACTGCTCGTGCCATTGCACCGTATCGTACACCTCTGGGTCGGTCGTCTCCCCCATCAGCAGGTCAAGTATGTGCCTGGGCGTTTTGCCCCCGATGTGCATGGATTTGACGCAGGATACGCAGTATACGCAAACGTCCTCGGTCGGCATGGAGGCGGCGCGCTTTCTCATAAGCGCGTGCACCTGCTCCACCGGCAGCGCCGGGTAAAAATCATCCCCGCAGCATACGGAGCGCGAGCCATGGAACTGAGTCTCCGCCACCACGATATGCATTTTGTTCAGAAGGCTGCGCACAGCCTTGTGCACCGCGGGCCGTTCGCGCACGGGGCAGGGATCGTGCACCGAAAGCGCCATGCCTTTGTAATCGGGATAGGGGAACGCGTCGCACGCATCCAGCACCTCCCAAAGGGAGACGGTGGATATCCCCTCGTACAGGCTGCGAAACCGCCTGTCGCAGCCCGCACACACATTGATGATCAGCGACCCTTCGGGTAGTTGCGGGTCGTGGCGGCAGCAGATTTTATGCAGCGCTGTTTCCGTATAATGCGTATTGAGGAATTCCAATATCCTGTTCTCATAATCGGGCTTATACATGCTCAGAGCGCAGCCCGGGTTAAAATACGTATTCGTCAAATAGTCCTCCCAAACATGCGTCATTCTTCTTCGCGGGTATTGCGGCGCTCCAGTTCCAGCAGCCGTTCCTTCAGCTCCACGCCGCCGGCATAGCCGGATAGCTTGCCGTTCGCGCCTATCACGCGGTGGCAGGGAATGAGCAGCGGCAGGGGATTTTTGTTGTTCGCCATGCCTACCGCGCGGCTCGCGCCCGGCTGGCCGATAGCCTGCGCGATGTCCTTGTAGCTCCGCGTTTCGCCGTAGGGGATTTTTTTAAGTTCCTCCCATACCCGCATTTGAAACTCCGTACCCGCCGGAGCGAGCGCAATAGTAAACTGCTTCCTCCGTCCGGCGATATATTCCTCGATCTGCTCCGCGACCCTGTCCGTGCACCGGCTTTTTTGCTCCATTGCGCCGCTTATCCTATGCGCGCCGAACCGCAGGGCTACGACCGCTTCCCCGCGGCAAACGACCGTGAATTGCCCCAGCGCCGTATCGTATACGCCGGAAGCCGCGTCTCCATAGTGCGCTCCGGCCGCCTTGTTTCGGAATTCCCCCGGCGTACTGCCCGTATTCTTACGGAAGAACGCGAAGAACGCGGACAGGCTCTCAAACCCAAGGGAATAAGCCACATCTATCACGGATTCGCCGGACTTCTGCAGCCGCTCCTTCGCGGCTTCCATCCGCAGCTTGTCCGCATACGCGTTGGGCGTCATACCGTATTCCTGTTTATATAGCTGCGCCAGCCTTTTGCCGGATACGCCGAGGCTGCCCAGTTCTTCGTCCAGCCTCTCCTTTTCAAAGGGATGGCGTTCGATCAGGCGCTTTGCCTCCCGCGCGATCTCCCTGAGCGGCTGGTAGGCGGCAAGCTCCGGACGGCAGCGCTTGCAGGGGCGAAAGCCGGCGGCCATGGCTTCCTCCGCAGTATCAAAGAACAGCACGTTTTCACGGGACGGCTGCCTGGATCTGCAGGAGGGGCGGCAAAAAACGCCCGTGGATTTTACCGCGTAATAAAACAGGCCGTCCATGGCGGCGTCATTATTTGCAACCGCGTCCCATTTTTCCTGTTCCGTCACAGCAGCCCCTCCATAAAGCGGAAATTTTTCTTTCATAATGGATTATAACAGATACGGTGGGCTAGTTCTTTCTGTATTTGCACAAGTAATTTTCAATGCTTTGCTGCATGCTTTTTGAGCGCCGCCGAGAGGCCGCGCCTTACAGGTCGACAACAACCTCAGTAAATCACCTTTTGAATCTGAAACATCACGTTAAAAAGCTGATAGGTGGAAAGAGAAAAGAAATCTGCGGGGCGGAAGCTCACCCCGCCGAGATTGTAGATACGTACCAGATCCGCGATTTCCTTGCTCCCCGCGATATTTCCGCACCAGATGCCATACTCCAGGCCGCCCTCATCCGTAAAAGAAAAATATCTCCTATTGGTCTGCTGATCGTATAAAAAGCCGGTCCATCCCGCAAGCAATGCGGCCTGCTGATAGGATATCGTTCGCGGCGCCTGCCCTGTCAGGTAGGGGACCTGCCACACCTGACAGCAATTGGGATATGCGATGAGTATCTTCCGGCTGGAAAAAGGGGCGATGGTATAATCTAGTATTCGCTGTACGGAATCGGCTGTGGAAAGGTCTGATCCCGGGTCACAGGCCAGTTCGCTGCTCCTTACGATAAAACGATCGGCAATGAATGCATAATCGCCCGGCGGTTCGGGATACAACTCCTCTATATAGGTAATCACGCGCTGCGTCCGAATGGTCAGCATGACGTAGTATCCCATCGGGTGAAGCAGGAACGTAGCCTTTCTGACCAGTTCCGCAAAAGCGTCATAGTCCTCATAGGGCACCAGCTCAAAATTGAAATTGACGCCGAAATATTCCGTCAGCCTGAGCCGCGCAACGATATTATCCAGCATTGTTTGCTGGGCGACAGGATCCGAAATGATAGCGTGCGCGATCTCGGCTGAATAACCGACATCGGGCGCTTCATTGGAAACAACCATCAGGGGAGCGACCTTTGCTGATCGGGCGGCGCTGACCATCGGTCTGTCGTTGCTGCAGCTGATAGACCCGTCCATCCGCACATTGCAGCACAATATACTCAGATAGGTCAGGTAAGGGAATATATCCTGCAGCACACACGGGTCTGTACTCGGATCAATAAAACCGTTCATATCGATGGACGGCCGCATACGGGGGCTTAGGGGGACCTCCAGGAACTGGCCGGCCGACAGCGCCGCGCCTTGCGCCAAATCGGGATTTGCGTTTATAATCTGCTCGGTCCGGATGCCGAACAGCCGCGCTATCGAATACAGCGTATCCCCGGGCTGCACGATATAATTCATCGCAGGCGGCCTCCCAGCTTCGATCTTATGAAAAATATATGAAATGCATGGAAAAACCATACACACAAAAGCCGCCCTTTGTGAAAAGGGCTCAGGTTCTGCAGTATGAAGCTTTCAATCCGTCATTTTTCAGCGACATGTGCGGTGAAAAATGACACCTTGCGCGCTTTTTGCTGTGACAGCCTCTTTCGGAACGAAAGAGCCGAACAGCAAAAATGCGCGAAAATACCCATCGGCAAAGTCCTGTGGACTTTGCCGATGGCCTGAATAAAGCCGCCCTTTGTGAAAAGGGCGGCTTTTGTGATGCAGTCGTTTTCCGGCATATGCCGGATGTCGTGCGGCCGTTACGCGGCGGCCGACTTTTCCTTCTTCATCTTGGCCAGCGTCTGCAGGCCTTCGATAACGAGCACAACCGCGAGGACGATCAGTATCGCGGAGAATATGACCTGCAGCGTGGCGCCAAGCGCATCCGCGCTCTGGCCGCCGAGCAGCTCGGTCAGTTTGGCAATGAACGTCATCACGAGGGAGGTGACCGTCGCGATGGTCATGAACGCCATGGGGATATAGAACATGCCGTTCTTCTTGCCGATCTTGCCCAGCCATACGCAGACCGCCAGCAGCGCGAGGCCGGCCAGCAGCTGGTTCGCAGCGCCGAAGAGGGGCCAGATTTTGCTCCAGCCGCCCAGAGCAAGCAGTATGCCCAAGCCGACGGTGATGATGGTCGCAACGTACTTGTTGACCAGGAACTTGCGCCAGCCAACGAGATTCTTGGCATCCATACCTTCGTCCACAAAGAACTCCTGGAACAGGAAGCGGCCCATACGAGCGGCGGTGTCCAGAGAGGTCAGCGCGAATGCGGAGACGGCGAGCGTGATGAGCACGAACACAACCTGGTTGCCGCCGAAGTAGTTGGCAATACCGGTTGCAAACGTGATCGGGGGTGAGAACACAGCGCCGTTCGCCACGCCGACGGGCTGGCCGCCGAGGGAGGAAACCGCGATCAGCGCGAGAACTGCGAGCAGGCACTCAATGAGCATGCCGCCGTAGCCGATGGCCTTCGCGTCGGATTCTTTATCGATCTGCTTGGAGGTTGTGCCCGAGGATACCAGGCTGTGGAAGCCGGAAATCGCGCCGCACGCAACCGTGATGAACAGTACCGGGAACAGTGTGCTCAGCTTTGCGCCATTGACGGTCGCCATACCCGTGGAGGTATAGGTGGCCGTATTGACGGCGGCTGTATTCATGGAGGGGTTCGCTACGAATACGCCGACCAGGCCGAGCAGTATCATGGCATAGAGCAGGAAGCTGTTCAGGTAGTCACGAGGCTGGAGCAGTATCCACACAGGCGTGACGCACGCAACCGCAATATAGATGGCGATAAACGCTATCCACGCGTTGCCGGATACGCCGACGATGGGGAACGTGAGGCCAACCCAGATGCAGCCGGCCAGCAGTATGACGCCGATCAGGGAGCTGATGCCCAGCGGCGTATTCCTGCGGTATACCAAGAAGCCGAACACGATGGCCAGCACGATGAACAGCAGGGACGCTGTGGCGACGGAGCCGTTTGCTGGGCTCGCGGGATCGGCCACATAGAACGTGCCCTTCACGATGGAGGCGAACGCCGCGATAACCAACAGCAGCGTGAGCCAGCCAAATACGAGGAACAGGCGTTTGCCGGTACGGCCGATGTTCATTTCGATGATATGGCCGATGGACTTGCCTTCGTGACGGACGGATGCGAGCAGCGCGCCAAAGTCATGCACGGCGCCGAAGAATATACCGCCGATGATGATCCAGAGCAGCACCGGCAGCCAGCCGAATACGGAAGCCTGTATGGGGCCGTTGATGGGGCCCGCGCCTGCGATGGAGGCAAAGTGATGCCCCAACAGTACGGGAGCCTTGGCGGGGCAATAGTCCACGCCGTCGTTCATGGTATGAGCGGGGG
>JAEWWD010000074.1 GCA_023396535.1 Bacillota bacterium | reverse complement strand
TACGCGTGGAGCCGGTCTCCGTTTCATACAGCTTCAGCGCTGCGGAACCGCTTCCCTCGTTCGAATCCACGATGGCGATGTATTGCGCATCCCCGGATATGGCAAAACGGCTTCCCGGCATGAAGGGCTTGCGAACGCCCCCCTCCGGCTTGATGCGGTATATGACGGAGCCTCCCTCCATCGTCGCATGCGCAAAATAGAGCTCGCCGTTGCAGTATCCGAGAGAGCCTTCGTCTATGCTGTTGCTGTCTACAGCGCTTTGCCGGTTCGCTTCGTCGGGTATGGAATAGTCGAACTGATGCAGCTCTATCCCGTCGACGCCGGTGATGGCGTAGAGTATGGTTCCCATGCTGTTCCAAAGGAACGTACTGGTGTTGCCGCCGAATCCCATTTGGGAAAGGTCGTTCAGCAGCTCATATGTATCCGCGTCGAACACATACAGGTGCGTGCTGCCTTCGGCTCGCTCCAGCACCGCAAGCTTGCGGCCGTCCGGCGAATACTCCGCTTTCTCGATGGAGGCGAATTCAAACGTGGTTGCCAAGCTTTCCTGGCCATCCCATTTCATTTTATAAAGCTGCTGGTAAGAGCTGCCCATAAGATCCGGCGCAAGCTCCCGGCTGAACAGGAAGCCGGCGTTATTTGGCAGGCTGCATAGATACAGCCCGTCCGGCGCAAGCGCCGGCAACGCCTTTTCCTGCCCGTCGGGCAGGCGCACGGCGGGCGTTCCGGTTACGTTCAGGTGATCAAGCGATGGGTCGTAATCGGGAAGTTCCCCGCTCTTGAGCGCGACGGAGCGCCACAGCCCTTCGGGCAGGTCGGGGCAAAGCTCCTGCGCGGTGGCCACGAACGTGTCGGCTTCTTGCTGGGTGGGGAAGGGTTCCGTAATCAGCAGTATATCCTGCAGATTGGATGCGAGCGTCGGGGAAACGCCGCATGCCGATGGTATCGTGCCCGCACAGTATTCCTTGTAGGCGTTGGCGGTAACATAATAAAGGGTTTGCTCTTTTTTCGCATGGGGCAGAAGGGTGATGAGCAGGGTGTCGCCATCGGCATGCGCGTTGAAGAAAGCGGGCTCGCTGAGCTGGAAACAGACGCGGGTGCGCGTGGTGTCCGCAAGCGCATACTGAAACACGCCGCGCAGCAGCGGGCTTACTAGATCAATCGCGTGGCTATAATCCCAATGCGTCACGCTGTCCAGCTCGACAATGATGCGGGAAGGGTTATCCTGCACGTAAACGGAATAGGCGGGTACGCCGCAGCCGGACGTCTCCGCTTCGCCGCCGGACATGCGGCTGCCCGCTACAAAGCTGAACTGCAGCACCGTCTGAGTATCATCGCCGTTTGGCTGCGATGTGACGGAAAGCGTTTTGGCGTTTATGTCTTCCGCTTTTTCCGTATTGCCGCCGTATGCGACGTCTCCCGCGGCGTACCATCCATCGGGCGCCGCGGCTTCCCGCGCACCCGGGTTTTTCGTACAACCGGAAGCCGCTAATGCAAGCGTAAGCATCAGGCAAAGCGCCGCACGTGCTCTCATAATTGATCTCCTTTGAATGGGCGCAGACGTTTGAACGCTGCCGTATGATCGTATTATATCATAAAAGCATGAACAAAAGGGAAACAAGCCAAATGCGATGCCGCCGCTACAATTCACACCAATGTCACAATGCGTCGCTTGCATAGATGGCAGAATGTGCTATACTTATAAAGGTCAAAGAAAGTCAAAAAAAGAAAGAGGCGGAGTGCGTGTCGGTGTTGTCTGACAGCATAGAGCTGTTTATTAAGGAGCTGTTGGATCAAAGCGACGAGGTGTCGTTGCAGCGCAACGAGCTGGCGCAGCATTTCGCCTGCGCGCCTTCACAGATCAATTATGTATTGTCCACGCGTTTTACACTGGACCGCGGGTATATCATCATATCCCGCCGCGGCGGGGGAGGCTATATCCGCGTCATGCGCGTGGAAACGGGGCAGGATAATCCTCTGCACGAGCTGGCCTGCCGCATAAGTGACGCGCTGCCGCAAAGAGAGGCGCACGCTATGATCGGCCGCCTGTTCGACGAAGGACTTATCAGCGCCCGTGAAGCCAAACTCATGCTTTCCGCGGCGGACGGCTGCGCCTTGCCAACGCAGGAAATGGCGGATGGCGCGCGCGCGCGCATACTGCGCGCTATGCTGACCGCGCTGTTGCAGGAGGAGTAAAGGAGGCAAATTATGCTTTGTGATAACTGCAAAAATAAGCAGGCTACCGTCCATACGGTGACCATCATCAACGGCGTCAAGCAGGAGCACTACCTGTGCGCGGACTGCGCGCAGGGCGCACAATTCAGCCTGCCCTCGCTGATGGATATACTTTCCGGTTTCCATGTCGCACCGCAGCAGGTTTCCGAGTGTGAGTGCTCCTGCGGCAACGGCTTTGAGTATTTTCAAAAGACCGGGCTTTTAGGTTGCCCGGAGTGTTATACGGCGTACCGCAACCTTCTGATACCCGTTATTAAGCGGGCGCAGGGCGGCAAGCTGCACCACGTGGGCCGCAGGCCTCAGCATGCGCAGGGCGACATGGTGGAACCGCAGACGACCGCAAAGGAGAAGACCGTTGCAAAGCCGCAGGACGAGCGTGAGCGCCTGCAGGCGGAGCTGAAAAAGGCCGTACAGGAAGAACGCTACGAGCGCGCGGCGGAGCTCAGGGATCGTTTACGCTCGCTGGAGGGAGGTGAATGCTCGTGATGGAACAAAATGATCTTGTGCTGTCCAGCCGCGTCAGGCTGGCCCGCAATATCGAGGGGCTGCCGTTCCCCAACAGCATGACCTCCGCTCAGGTAGAGGAGCTTGTGCAGCGCGTGGACGCGGCCATCAACCCCAACCATACGTTCCTTTTGCTGCGCATGGAGGATTTACCGCAGCGCGAGCGCAGACTGCTGGTGGAACGGCATCTCATCAGCCCGCAGTTAGCAAAATGCGGGCAGGGCGCGGCATTGGTCGACAAGGATGAGACGGTGTCCATACTGGTGGGGGAAGAGGACCATTTGCGCATACAGTGCCTGCTGCCGGGGTTACAATTGGAGCAGGCGGACTCGCTGAGTCAGTTGGTTGACGCCATGCTGGGGAAAAAGCTTCTATACGCGTTCGACAGCGAGCTTGGCTATTTGACGGCCTGCCCCACCAATCTGGGTTCCGGTATGCGGGCGTCGGTTATGCTGCATTTGCCCGCCCTGTCCCTGACGGGACAGACGGAAGCGCTGCTTTCCGCCATCAGCAAGCTCGGGTACGCCGTGCGGGGTATCTACGGCGAAGGAAGCGCGGCGCCGGGGCATATTTACCAGATCAGCAACCAAATGACGCTGGGAACACTGGAGGAAGATATACTCAGTAATCTCGCCGCCACCGTGGCGCGCGTGATGGAGCGGGAGCGCAGCGTACGGGAATCGCTTCTGCGCACCAACAGGCTGGAGATTGAGGACCTCGTATTCCGCTCCATGGGCGTGCTGCACTATGCGCGCAAGCTCAATACGCAGGAGGCGATGGAGCATCTGTCCAATCTCAAGCTGGGCGCGGGACTGGGGCTGCTGCCCGAAACTGCGCAGCCGCTGTTCAACCGCCTGTTGACGGATGTGCAGAGCGCATCACTGGAACAGCGGGCGGGGGAAGAACTGACAAAGACGCAACGCGATGAAGCGCGCGCAAAGGTCGTGCGTGAAACGCTGAAAAAAGAATTACACTATAACGACTAGAAACAGAGGTGAGATCATGAACGTATTCGATCGTTTTACGGAAGGCGCGCGCCGGGCGCTGGCCATAGCGCAGGAAAGCGCAAAGGAGCTGGGGCATAATTATGTCGGTACAGAACATCTGCTGCTTGGGTTGCTGCAGGAGGAGGATTCCCCCGCGAGCCGCATGCTGGCGCAGGCGGGCGTGGAATACTCCGCCGCGCTCAGGCAGATCGAACGGCTGGTGGGCCGCGGGGACTACCAGTTCACGGACAGCTTCGGCTATACCTCCCGCACAAAAAAAGTCATAGAGCTGAGCCTGTATGAGGCAAAATCGCTCAACAACAACTACATCGGCACGGAGCACCTGCTGCTTGCCCTTATCCGCGAGCGCGAGAGCGTGGCGGCCCGTATCCTGCAGGATCTCGGCGTGGACCTTGCCGAGCTGCGCAAGTCCATGAACGAGGGCGCGGGCGAAGGCATAGGCAAGCCCAGCGCCGCGCGCGGCACGGGCAGCATGGAAACGCCTACGCTGGACAAATACGGCAAGGATCTTACCCGGCTGGCCCGCGACGGCGAGCTGGACCCTGTGATCGGCCGCGGCGAGGAAATATCGCGTATTATACAGGTATTGAGCCGCCGCACCAAGAATAACCCCGTGCTCATCGGCGACCCGGGCGTGGGCAA
>JAEWWD010000070.1 GCA_023396535.1 Bacillota bacterium | reverse complement strand
GGCGGCGTGATATCCGCCACGATGCCGAAATAGAACACGAAAAAGTGCGCGGCCAGCAGCGGCGTCGCAGGTATGAGCTTCAATATGATGGGCGCGGTAATGGTGGCCATAATGACGTAATTGGCAGTGGTCGGAACGCCCATGCCCAATATGATGCAGGCGATCATCGTGAAGAAAAGCGCGAGTATGTCGATACCGCCGGAAAGGACGAGCAGGCCTTCCGCCAGCTTGAGCCCGATGCCGGTAAGGGAAACGACGCCCACGATGACGCCGGCGATGGAGCAGGCGGCCGCAACGCCGATGGTGTTTTTAGCGCCGGCTTCAAGGGATTCCACAAACGCCTGCGGCGTCAGCCGCGTATCCTTGCGGAACATGCTGACGACGATTGCCGCCAGTATGGCAAGGCAGGCGGCACGGGACGCGGTAAAACCAAACGACATGGTCGCGACCAGCACGACGATGGGAAGAAAAAGATAGCCTTTTGAAAAAAATAATTTGAAGAAGTTCGGTATGGATTCCTTGGGAAGACCTTTCAGGCCGGTTTTCTTAGCCTCAAAGTGCACCATCAGGAATATGCCCGAGAAGTAGAGCAAAGCCGGGAATATGGCCGCGACTGCGATGGTGGCGTAGGGAACCTGCGTCATTTCCGCCATCAGGAAGGCTGCGGCGCCCATAATGGGGGGCATGATCTGGCCTCCGGTGGAAGCGGCGGCTTCCACCGCTGCCGCGAAGTCCTTGTCATACCCGGTTTTTTTCATGACCGGGATGGTGACGCTGCCGGAGCCGACGGTATTGGCGACCGAGCTTCCGGAGTACATGCCTTCGAGGGCGCTGGAAATAACGGCAACCTTCGCTGGTCCGCCTGTCGCGTAACCCGCGATGGAATTCGCGATATCGATGAAGAACGTGCCGATATTCGTCTTTTCCAGGAACGCGCCCAGTATGATAAACAACACGATGAATGTCGAGCAGACGCCGATGGGGGTGCCGATTACGCCGTCCAGCGTATAGAACAATGTGTAGATGAGGCGCTTGAGCGTATACCCCGCATAGAAGGAATACGCGATAAAGCCGGCCGCCACGACCAGTATGGGGATGCCGACCACCCGCCGGCAGACTTCCGCGGTAATGAGCACGCCGGCAACGCCGATGAGCATATCCAGATCCGTGATACGGGTGGCCTTGAGGGCGATGGCCTCAAAATTGCCGACATAATAAAAATAGCAAGCGGCTCCTATTACGCCGAGAAGTATATCATACCACGGCACAAAGTTTTCCCGCTTCGCGGTTTTCTTTTTGGCGGGGAACAGCATAAATGCCAGGAATATGATCAGGCCCACGAAGGACGCCCTGCGGATTTGCTCCGGCCAGACGCTGATGAGATTCATATAGAATATATACAGGGAAAACGCCGCAAGTATGTAACGTACGATTACTCGTGGCACGCCCTTATAATGCCGTGTGTTTGATTCGCGGTCATATTCCGCCATAAGGGCGTCGATATCGACCTGCGCGTTATCGCCCATCAAGGTATGAGGCGAATTGTGTTCATCAGACATAAGTCATCCTCCAAGTGTTTCGAACTCTTACATCCATTTTATTAGGATACCACAGAAGGCCGCGGGATTTCATTTAAAATGGATATACAATGGAAAAGAGTCTTTGGCCGCACAGGAAGCGAACGGTCGTGTTTTTGCCGCAGAGCTCCCGCAGGCTGATGGCGTTCCCGCCAATGAGCAGAGTGTGATCGGATACGGTGCCGACAATGTAGGAAAGATTGTCCAGTTCTCTGTCAAAGCCGCTGACGATCATGGATCCGTCCGGGCCATAGGAAAGGGTCTGACCTTTCCCGATTTCCGTTTGCACGCCGGCGCCGAAAGCGTAATAAATCGTCCGGACCACATATATTTTTCCGTCCCGGATCTGATACACATCGGTGACCGGGCTTTTATTCACGGAATGGATGAATGTAACGGAAAACTCATCTCCCTGCTTTACGGGAAAGGACGCGATGGTCTTGCCCGAGTCCCCGTTTTTCAGTATCAGGCAGGGGGATGAAAACACAAGAAACATGAAAATGGGGGCCGCTATCGCAAAAAGTATCGCGGCCCCCGTTGCATACCATTTTCGCCGCATTATTGCAGGACGCCGACTTCCTTATAGTACTTTTGTGCGCCGGGATGGATGGGGATGGATATGCTGGATACGGAATAGGCGGCATCCAGCTCGGCTCCCTTCGGGTGCGCGGCGGCGATCTCAGAGGAGTTCTCAAAGAGCGCCTTGGTCATATTGTATACCAGATCCTCGCTGAGCGCGTCGGAAACGATGTAGGTGGCGACCACGGCCACGGTCTGGACGTCGGAATCGACGCCCTTGTAGGTGGCGCCGGGAATAGCGTACTTGGTGTAGAACGGATATTTTTCTGTAAGCTTCGCGACGTGCTCATCGTCCACCTGCAGCAGATTGACCGGATAGGAGGTGGAAAGCTCTACGATAGCCGTTGTGGGTGCGCCTGCGACGCAGAAGAACGCGTCGATCTTGTCGTCCTTCAGTGCGGTAGCGCTGTCGCCAAAGCTGAGGTTGTTGACGGTGATATCGTCAAACGTCATGCCGTAGGCTTCGAGTATCTGGCGGGAATTGAACTCCACGCCGGAGCCTACGTCGCCCACGGAAACGCGCTTGCCCCTCAGGTCGTCGATGGAGGTGATATCCCCCTTGGCGACGATCTGGCAAACCTCGGCATAGCAGCCCGCCATGGCGGAGAAGCCGGGCACTTTTTCGCCGGCGAACAGGTCGGTGCCGTTATACGCATAATACATGACGTCGTTCTGGACGATCGCGATATCCGCTTCTTTATCGGAAACGAGATATATGTTTGCCTTGGATGCGCCGGTGGACTGAACGTCGAAGCTCAGATTATCAATTTTCTGGCTGAGAACCTGAGAAACCGTTCCGCTGAATGCATAGTAGGTGCCGGTGGTGCCGCCGGTGGCCATTTTCAACGTTGTTTTCTTGGCGCAGCCCGGCAAAATCAGGGCTAAGACCAACAGAAAAGACGCGATGACGATTAGTTTCTTCCTCACAACTACTCCCCCTTATTTATAATCCTGATCAGGATTTGAGAATACGTGTATACGCTTCATACACGTATACTCTATTTTATAATAAACAAACGGGTATTTCAATCGTTTTACAGAATATTGCAGGAAAAGACGCGGTTTGGGGAGATAACTGGCCCCCAACCGTATCTATTCTTTATCATTGAAAGGTATCAACCAGATTGTCCTCCCGCCTCCTGTTCTTGAGCCGATTCAGCGCAGCGATCTTCACAATTATGCGGTTATCTATTGTGGGCCTCCCATACTTTCACGCGCAGTTCACTTGTGACATACTATATAACTGTCTCCCTTGCCCTTTGTTATGGCAATAAATTACGAGGAGTGATAATTATGAGTTGCCTTTTGCCCATAGCGGTCGTTGCAGCCGCCGCCTGTTGCTGCGGAAACAAACATGGGAAAAACTGCGACGGCAGACATCGCCGTTAATACGACTCAAGCTTGCCTTTATGGCAAGCTTTTTCACGGTGTGCGTCATGCTCTGTTATGCGTTGCACGCATTCAACATAATATCCTTCTTTACAGGGCATCCTAAATCTGAGGTGAGCAGCTATGATACAAAAGTATCCAGACATGTATGCGTTGTTTAATAGTGAACCGCAGGCAAAGCAGTATTTTGACAAGCTTCCGGATTACGTGCGAGATCAAATCGGTACCCGTGCCGGAAATGTCAATTCGTTTGAAAGCCTTAGGGATTACGCGGAAAATCTTCTGCGCGGGGACGATTAAGGAGCTTCGGCTCCTTTTTTAATGCCTTGCTAATTCAGTAATCGGGCTTATCAGTGTATCATTCTGATTCTTCAATCGAGATATCTTTTTCTGTACGCTTCATCGACTAGGGTAAATCCAGGATGGCAAGGATATCAAAGAGACTGTCGGTCGTATAAGTTGGCACCAGGCTTTCGGGTCTGCCGAGTTTATTTGGATTATACCAGACACAATCGATCCCCATTGCCAAACCTCCCGATATATCGGAATATAAAGAATCGCCAATGATCAGATAGTTTTCCGGATCATAGTTGTGTACCCTTTCAAATACTTTGGTAAAAAACTGGGGACTGGGTTTTTGATATCCGCTTTCTTCCGATGTAAAGATATCACTGATGTAATTGCTGATTGAAGATTTAGAGATTCGGCTTCTTTGCGTTTCAGCAACGCCGTTTGTGATAATATAGAGGCAATATATTGGGGAAAGTATCTTACATATTTCTTCGGCGCCGGGATTTAAGTGTGTTTGCCTGGATAGCTCCGATTGATATATGCGATTCAATTGCTTTCCCGATATGCGATTTCCATATCCATATTGCGCAAGCAAATCGTCAAAACGCTGTTCCTGCACCGTTGCCAGGCTGATTTTACCGTCTTCATACCTCTTCCAATAATGCCGGTCAATACCGGCATAGGTTTCAATAACCGCGTCATCTATATCGAAACGGATTTCCCGGCAGGCTGCCTGCAGAGCGTTTCGTTCAGCTTTTTTATAATCGAATAAGGTATCGTCGGCGTCAAACAACACAAATGTGTATTGCCGTTTCATATCCATCCCTTTCTATAGACACACCCATTTAAGTTAAGAACAATAGAATGCGTATTATAGGCAAATTAATAGCCCGGGATACAATCGCTTCTTTCTTATATAGTACCGAAATGGATGAAGAACATCTATACGAATTTTTATACGAGCGGTATAAGCCATAGAAAAAACCATAATCCTTATAACGCTAAATACATTAAGTTATAATGACGCGAAATGCAAATATCGATTCAAACCGACAAATTATTTTGTGATGAAAGCACAAAATATCCCGATATTTTTGTGCTATTGATTGATAATACGGTTGTTATAATTAAATTATCAAATTTGCGATCCACTGCTTTGATTTCGGATACAAACTCCAATATATACAGAATTATGTAATTATATTCATTAATAATACTTCGGACCATAAGTAGACGTACAAAGACCAATCCGTATTCTGTTTGGGGAGGTGTTTTACAGCAAAAACAAAATTTGCCTCACTATTACTTCATATTTAAGGAGGGAGAAAAAATGAAAAAAGCGTTGTCCATATTGTTATGTCTCGCGCTGGTTATCCCTGTATTTGGCTGCAGCTCTCCCAGTACGCCGTCCGCGGCAACTCCTGCCGCCGTAGCGGAGCCGGCAGCTACCGAGGCGGCACAACCGTCAGCAACGGAGGCTCCCGCTCCTCAAGAGGGAATTAAGTGGCGGTTTGTATCCGCTTTTACCAAGAGCGCGGCGGAACATACAGGCTTCTGGCTGTTTTTTGATCGTGTGAATCACGAACTTGACGGCCGATTGAATATTGAATATCTGGGCAGTACGGAAATCGTGGCATATTTCGACCAGTTCGAGCAGTTGGGCAAAGGCACTTTTGAAATTGGTCACCTGCCCGTGAATATGGCCGAAAATCTGTTGCCCGTAACGGACGCGCTCTATCTCACCGAGTATACGCCGATGGAGATGCGCGAAAATGGCACCTATGAGTACATGATCAAGAAATACGCGGATGCCATGAATCTTCAGTTCCTGGGTTTGACTGGCGGCGAAAACTATGCCTATACCCTCTATACAAACTTTGAAGTAAACAGTCTGGATGATTTCAAAGGCAAGACCATCCGTACTGCCCCCGTTTTTGTGCCCTTCGTGGAAGCGATGGGAGCGGGCGCTGTAGCCATTGGCGCCGGCGAAGTATACACCGCCCTGGAGCGTGGTGTGGTGGACGGTTTCGGCTGGTCCACGATCGGCGCGGTCGATTATGCGTGGTATGAGGTAACGAAATACCGCATTGCGCCTTCCTTCTATCCCTGCAACGTGGGCATTTATGTAAATAAGGATGCTTACGACGCTCTGCCGGATGATCTGAAGGCTGAAGTGAACCGCATTGCGGCGGAAGTTGAAGCGGAAACGTATAGTATGATGGGTGATATGGTTCAAAAGGAGTTTGCCGAACTGGAGTCAAAGGGCATGAAGACCATAACCCTTACTGGCGACCTTGAGCAGCAGTGGCTGAACACCGCGCGGGAAGCCGGTTGGAAAAACCTCGAGAAACTGGATCCCCAGGGCTGTGCGGAGGTTCGTCCGCTTGTGACAAAGGGCAATTGATATCTACCGGTAAATGCTGACACGCATTCGATAAACAGACAAGCATTCGGGCGAAAGGCAGGAGTTCAGCCCTCCGCCTTTCGTCCGAGTAGAAACTGATATGGATGCGAGGAGCTTTTGCCGTTACGTCCCAAACCGTAATGCAGATGTATTAAGGAGGGCTTCTTTTGTCGGATTTTAAGAATGAGGCTCTGGAAAGAGCGGATACCCTTTTGGGAAAGATCGTACTGGGAATGGCGGTTTTAGCGGGGATTGGCACGTTTGCCATGGCGATTATGATATGCGTCGGCGTTGTATTTCGCTATTTCTTCAGTATAACGGTCTCATGGGCCATTGAGTGGTCGGAGTATTTAATATTTATTGATGTCATGCTTGCCGCACCCTGGGTGTTAAAGATTGACAAGCATGTTCGCGTTGATATCATATCCAATTTTTTGTGCAACAAAAATAAAAAACGCCTGAATCAGGCGGTCTCGGTACTGGGCATCGCGACGCTGGGCATGTTTTTCTACTTCAGTCTTCGCGCTGCAATTGAAGACATTATTTCCGGGGTGAAAATGGTCCGCATCGTTCCTATTCCCAGATGGGTCGTGATGATATTTCTGCCCATAATGGCGCTGACATGCATATTGGTATTTGTTCGAAAGATAATCGTTCTTGCCCGACATAAGGAGATTCAAAGCGATACGGATTATCAGGAATATGAAGAGGCGAAGGCGAATTCCAGATATAATGAAGGCGATTCAACGAAAGCAGAGTTTTTAAATTACGATAAAGTTTCTTCCGACCTGCAATGTGAAACCGGCAAAGATCATATGCCGGATGGCGTCGGAGGGGCTGCCGATGTCGTTTCGGCACAAACCGGGAAAGAAAGCGAGGTAGACGACCGATGAACATGATATTGGATGCGATCGGCTTAATATTTGTACCGTTTCTGGTACTGATGTTTATGGGTGTGCCGGTCGGCTTTGTATTCATTGTAATCATGATGGGCGCTTCCCTGCTTATCGTGGGCCCCTCCGGGGGCAGCATGACTGTGATGGGCACGTTTTCCTCGATAGCCACCTTCAGTCTTGCCCCGGTTCCGCTGTTCGTGATGATGGGCGAAGCTTTATTGCATACGGGACTCGCCACAAGGGCGATGGACGCCGTAGGCAAGTTGTTGGGTAAGGTCCCTGCCCGCCTTGCAATATTATCCAACTTGGGCGGCGCATTGTTCGGCATGCTCAGTGGTTCCACCATGGCGTCCTGCGCCATGCTTGGCTCTACGCTGGGTCCTGAGATGATCAAGCGTAATTACAGCAAAAAAATGACGTATGGCCCCATTTTGGCTTCCGGCGGTCTTGCCATGATTATCCCTCCCAGTTCATTGGCGGTCATTTATGCGACAACAGCGCAGATTTCGGCGGGACGTCTTCTGATAGCCGGCCTGCTCCCCGGTATTTTGATGGCTGTCAACTATAGCCTCAACATACTTCTTCGCGTCAAGCGCAATCCTTCGCTGGCCCCGGATTATGATCCGGAGCCTGTTCCCCGGGGCGAAAAGCTTGTCGCGTTCTTCCGGGATCTCCTTCCCATGGCGGCTCTCGTATTTCTGGTCACCGGCGTGTTTGTGCTGGGCGTCGCCACACCTACGGAAGCCGCCGCGCTGGGCGCTATCGGCACTATGATCATGGCGTTCTTCTATAAAGCGATGAACTTCAAGACATTGGTGAAAATACTCAGAGGGACCGTCATTATCAGCACCATGACGTTATTTATCATTGGCGGCTCCACGGTATTCAGTTCTCTTTTGAGCTATACCGGTTTTACGCAATTCGTGGTGACAAGCCTTACCAGTTTGAATGCCTCCCCTTATATTCTGCTTGCAATTATGGCGCTGATCGTGCTGGTTCTCGGTATGTTTGTTGAATCGGTACCCATCATCATGCTGACCGTACCCATATTTGTTCCGGTGGCGGCCGCGCTTGGATTTAATCAGATCTGGTTCGGCATTATTATGCTCATCATCATTCAGATGGGAATGACTACGCCGCCGTTTGGGATGCTTCTATTTGTTATGAAAGGGCAGGCAGGCAGGGACGTTACAATGAAGGATATGTACGCCACGGCGGCGCCCTTCCTTCTGAGCGATACCTGCAGCGTGCTGCTGGTGATACTCTTCCCGGCCATTGTCACTTTCCTGCCCAATTTACTGATTAAATAGCCCGCCTAACAGGAGATCGGCATGAAATACTATGTTGTTGACGCGTTTGCAGAAACGGTATTTACCGGCAATCCCACGGGCGTATGTCTATTGGACAAAACAGCTTGGCCTGATGATGCATTGCTTCTAGCTATTGCGGCCGAGATCAACTTGCCGGAAACCGCGTACGTGCTGAAGCAGGGGGGCAGCTACGCCATGCGGTGGTTTGCGCCCAATGCGGAAATAGACCTGTGCGGGCATGGCACCCTGGCGGCAGGGTACGTGCTTTCCAATTTCGTGGAACCGGATGCCGCAATACTAAAGTTTGAAACCGGGGCCGGTACTTTGAC
>JAEWWD010000030.1 GCA_023396535.1 Bacillota bacterium | reverse complement strand
GAGATCGAAGTGTTTCAAATTGGAGGCGCCACCCGGAATCGAACCGGGGATGAGGGTTTTGCAGACCCGTGCCTTACCGCTTGGCTATGGCGCCATATGCCGCAGGAACGGCACATGAAAATGGAGCGGGAAACGGGATTCGGACCCGCGACCCCTGCCTTGGCAAGGCAGTGCTCTACCACTGAGCTATTCCCGCATATGCCCGCTTAGCAGGCAATGGTGCCTCAGAGTGGAGTTGAACCACCGACACAGGGATTTTCAGTCCCTTGCTCTACCAGCTGAGCTACCGAGGCAAAAATGGCGACCCGGAGGGGGCTCGAACCCCTGACCTCCAGCGTGACAGGCTGGCATTCTAACCAACTGAACTACCGGGCCGTGTGGTGGGAACAACAGGGCTCGAACCTGTGACCCTCTGCTTGTAAGGCAGATGCTCTCCCAGCTGAGCTATGCTCCCGCTTCACAGTGACGATACTTAGTATAGCGCATGAAATGTAAAGCTGTCAACTAGAATTCACGCATTTCGGGCGTGCATCTCCAATTTATTTCCAGTCCCGCAAATGCAGTAAATCAGGCGCTTTTTTATGTTCTAAGCGGAGGGGCAACGCCGGCATGGCGCCGAAAATTATTCTCCCCACAGTTCCAGCGCAAGCGTACGCACGTCCCGCGTATCCGGCACGTAATAGCTCCGCCCGTCGATGGTTTTGCAGCGCCCCGGCAGCGTCTTGAACTCCACATTCTTCAATGAAAGCCGGGATAATACCTCTCCGAGCGCCAATATCTGCTCCGTATTCAAGTTGGTATGCACGTTGCCCGCGAGCGTCGTCCATAACCGTAAAACGGCTTCGCGAGCCCCGAGCTGCTGTACGCGGCTTGCGAACGCGCGTATGAACGCCTGCTGCCGCCCAATGCGTCCTATATCGCTGCCGCCGGTGACGCCGTGCCTGAGCCGTACGAACGTACGCGCCTGCTCGCCCTTCAACACGATCGTTTCGCCCTTTTTCCCGAAACCGGGGATATCGTACTCCAGCGTGAGGGGTACGCCGTCCACGGCGTCAGCGAAAACGGGGATACCGTCCATATCTATGCTCGCATAGTAATCCAGGTGAAAGTCGCTTTCCAGTCCGTCGAACAGAAGCCGTTCGAGCGAGGCGAGAAGGTTTTCATGCCCGCGCTCCTCAGGGCCGCCGCCGTAGTTGAACGCGGAATTGATTTTATTGTACAGCCAGCCCAGCGATTTTCCGCTGTCGGAAAGCCGCTCGATGCGCGCGCGCGTATCCCGCGGAACGCTTAGTACCGTACATGATGGTTTTTCCACGTCGATCACCAGTACGGCTATGGTATCGCTGCGCCAGCCGCGCCCCGCCGCTTCACGGTCGGTATCGCTGTCCAGCCCCATCAATACGATATTGATGGTATTTGCGCCGAGTATGCGCGCAGGCGCCTGGGTGGACGTGGGGGCAGGGTCCATAGCCGCCGGCAGAAACGACACGGGCGACCGCGGGGGAGGCGACGGCGTAGCGGCGGGGACGGGGGTAATAAACGCACGCAGCGGGTCCGCGCGCAGCGCCGTGAGGCGCGCCATGGCCCCCGCGCCAAGTATCAGCGCCGCGAGGACAAAAAACACAAGAAGCATACGGCGCCGCCTGCGTCGGTCGGAGGAAGGCATACAAGGTTCTCCCTTCAAGCATGTTTCCGTTAGTTTGTGTGAAACACGCCAAAACATGTTTGGTCATAGTCCGTACTGTTCGCGAATACACATAAATGAAAGCGCGTCCCATAGCAAAGGAGAACATATGGAAGCAAACCGCGAGAATAACCGAGTGGTCATTTCGGGCTGGGTACAGCAGACGCCGAGCTTCAGTCATTCTTTGTATGGAGAGGCGTTCTATACCTTTCCACTTGTTGTACCTCGCTTGTCCGGAACGGAGGACGTGCTTCCCGTAACGGCGGGCGAACGGCTGCTGCCCACCCTGCCGGAGGAAGGCGAAGAGCTTTTGATCAGCGGACAGCTCCGTTCCTATAATATGCAGTGCGACGGCGCCAACCGCCTGCTTGTAACGGTATTTGCGCGAGGCATTACGCCAAAACCGGAGGAGACGCCCTACTGCAATGAGATTTCTCTGATAGGATACATCTGTAAGCCGCCTATTTACCGTACCACGCCGTTTGCGCGGGAAATAGCGGATCTCTTGCTGGCCGTCAACCGCCCGTATCATAAATCGGACTATTTGCCCGTCATCGCGTGGGGGCGCAACGCGCGCTTTGTCAGCGGACTGGCGGTTGGCGACCGGCTCAGCGTAATAGGACGCGTACAGAGCCGGCCGTATCAGAAAAGCCTGCCTGACGGCACCGTGCAGTTTCGTGTCGCCTATGAGGTCAGCGCCGCCACGGTGGAATGGGAGAACGACGGCAGCAATGAACAATGAACAATGAAAAACTAACAATTAACAATGGCGGAGGAAATCCCTGAGGGGATTTCTTTTCAAATATAGAACTGCGCGTCCCACTAAATCGGGACGCGCAGCTATTTGAAAGTTTTTTTTAATGGAAATTCCCGCAGGGAATTTCGACCTTTATTGTTCATTTTGCATTGTTCATTGTTAATTCAATTATTCCTCAACGCGTATGACGCTTTCCACGCAATCCGTGCAGCCGAGCGCAGCGATATCCTTCAGCGCGCTCTGTACGGCCAGCTCGTGCGCCTTGTGCGTGAGGAACGTGATGGAGGCTGTGACGCCGTTCTCACTCTCGTGCGGTTCGGCGAGCTGCAGCACGGATTTGAGCGATACGCCGTACTTCGCGAACACGCCCGTCAGAGAGGAGAGCACACCGGGCCGATCCTGCACGCGGGTGCGGATGCAGTATATGCTTTCCCAGTCCCGCACCAGCTCGACGGCGGGGTCGATATCCGGGATGTTGCGGAACGTGGTGTAACGGTGCCGGCCGTCGTTGTGGCAGGCGTAGATCACGTCTCCGACCACGGCGGAAGCGGTGGGCATCTGGCCCGCGCCGCGTCCGAACAGCATGACGTCGTCCACCGCGTTTCCCGTGATGAATACGGCATTGAAGGAATCGCGTACGGACGCGAGTGGATGCGGGCAGGGGATCATGGTGGGATGTACGCGCACCTCGACCTTGTTGCCCGTTTTCTTGCCGATGGCGAGCAGCTTGATCTCGTAGCCGAGCTTGCGCGCCGCGTCGAAATCCGCGGCGGTCAGCCGAGTGATACCCTCGCGGTGGATGGCGTCTATGGGGATATGCGCATGGAAGCACAGCGACGAAAGTATGGAAAGTTTATATGTCGCGTCAAAGCCCTCCACATCCGCCGCGGGGTTGGCTTCTGCATAACCGAGCGCCTGCGCTTCTTTAAGCACATCGTCGAAATCCCGGCCCTGCTCGCTCATTTTGGTGAGTATATAATTCGTCGTGCCGTTGATAATGCCCATCACGCGGGTGATGTTGTTGGCCTGCAGCGAATCGGTGATGGTGCGCAATAGCGGGATGCCGCCGCCCACAGTGGCCTCGATATACAGCCCGGCGCCGTTCTTGCGGGCGGCTTCATCAAACGCAAACCAGTTCTTGCTGACGACTTCCTTATTGGAGGTGACGAGGGTTTTCCCTGCGTTGAGCGCGGATAATATGAATGTGCGCGCGGGCTCTACGCCGCCCATGCACTCCACGACCACGGAAATGGAGCTGTCGCCCGTGATGTCGTTGATATTGGTGGTGAAAAGCTCACGCGGCGCCATATTGAGATTGGGCTCATGCTCAAAATCCTTGATCAGTATGCTGGCAACCTTCAGGTCCAGCCCCTCCCGATGCAGGATATCCGCGTAGTTTTCCGTCAGCACCCGGTATACGCCGGCGCCGACCACTCCAAAACCGAGGAGTGCGACTTTGAACTGTTTCATACGATCCTCCAATATAGTAATTTCAGTAAATCATTTATGCTTTTGAAAAAATGCTTGGCAACTTATGCTTGGCAACTTAGCGATTCATTTCGTATATCATGGCCAGCCCCTGTAATGTCAGCGTGGGGTTGAGCGTATCGATGCAGTCGGTTTCGGAGGCGATCAGATCGCCCATGCCGCCGGTGCCTATGACGCGCGCCGGGCAGCCCAGTTCCTGCCGTACCTTGCGCACGAGGTATTCCACCAGCCCCACATAGCCGTAGAGTATACCGGACTGCAGACAGTGCTCGGTATTTGTGCCTATGACGCGCGCTGGCTTTTCAAATTCCACTTTGGGCAGCATGGCGGCGTTTTCTATCAGCGCGTTGGTGCTGACCTTAAACCCAGGGCAGATCATGCCTCCCAGGAAACGATCCTCCCGCAACACGCCAAACGTGGTGGCCGTACCGAAATCCACCGTGATGCAGCACCCGCCGTACAGGTTCCGCGCCGCAACCGCGTTGCAGATACGGTCGGAGCCCAGCATGTTCGGATGATCGTAATCGATCAGCAGATCCGTGCGCAGCCCCGCGTGCACCTGCAGGGGGCATGTGTCGGGGAAATAGATACTGAACATATGCTCGATGGTATAATTCAGCGACGGCACGACCGAGGAAAAAACAATACCGTCCACAATGGAACTGGAAAGCCCCAGATGCGCAAAAAAGCTCTCTATCTGCACGCCGTATTCATCCGCCGTACGGTGTCTATCCACAGCAAGCCGCCAGGAATGCTTCAGATCCGTCCCTTCAAAAAGGCCGGTTTTGATGTTGGTATTGCCGATATCCAATGCAAGCAGCATGGTCGCTCCTATTTTCCCTGTTCGGATTTATTTTTTTCAAAATGCAGCAGCGCACGGCCTATCGCCGTGCAGATCAGCACGGCGGCCGCCGCCTCCAGAAGGCCGTTGAGCGCGACGATACCCAGCAGAATGTTCAGAAACTGCGCCGCGGTAAACCCGGCCGCAAGGCCGAAGGCCGCGCCGGTCTGTTCAAACGCGAAAAGGTACAGGCTGCCGAGCAGCAGAATGGTATTGGTCATGGACCCCACAAACGCGGCGATACCCATCGCGAGCGTCTCGTTCTTGCGGCGCAGCGCCCCGTAGGTGAGCGCGGAAAACACACCGGTCAGTACGCGGGGAACAAACAGCACCAGCAATATCAGCGCCAGATTATAAACGCCAAACCCCGTATTTGTGCCCAGCACGATGGCGGCTATGGCGTCCGGCCTCATGAAACAGGAGATGAGGCTGGTCAAACCGAAAAAGAAGCCCAGCAGCGCGCCGCCTTTAACGCCAAACCGGTATCCGCCTACGATTACGGGGATGTGCACGGTCGTGATGGCGGCGATGGGCAACATGATATAGCCCAAAGGCGTGAGGCCCAGCAGAAATATCATGCCAGTGAAGAGCGCGTACAGTACCATTTCGCGCGTGGTAATCCGTTGCATACTGCCCTCCCAGTTAGGAAATATGGACTATTATAACAGCTTTAGCCGAATGGCACAATCAAGCCTGCCCATATTTTCGGGCAATTGCCGCGTGATTGGCCTCATCTGGATAAGATAACTAGCCAGCGGTGGGCCGTTAAAAAGGCGGGGCAGGCATCGGCAACCGTCGTTACAGCATTTGACTGCGCTCCAGGTGTTTACTGAATTTTTCGATGAGCCGGCATTTACGGCATTCGCGTGTCGTGCTACAATACAATAGAACGAATATACGGATGGGGCGGGTTAAGAGTTGATCGTATTGGGCATCGATCCGGGGTATGCCATACTGGGTTACGGCGTGGTGGAGACCCGGGGTTCGGCGCTTCGTGCGCTGGATTGCGGCGTAATCGAGACGACCGCGGATATGCCCTTCCCTAAGAGGCTGGAACGATTATACGCAGGCACCCGCCAGCTCGTCGCGAAATTCCGGCCCGAACATGTCGCGTTTGAAGAGCTGTTCTTCTGCCGCAACGTTACCACCGCCATACAGGTGGGGGCGGGGCGCGGCGTGGCGTTGCTGGCAGCACAGCAGAGTGGCCTGCCTTTGTACGAATATACGCCCATGCAGATCAAGCTGGCGGTGACGGGCAACGGCCATGCGGACAAGCCGCAGGTGCAGAATATGGTGCGCGCGCTGCTTTGCCTTGCTTGCATTCCCAAGCCGGACGACGCTGCGGACGCCCTGGCGGTGGCCATTTGCCACGCGCATACTATGGGCCCGGCGGCGGAGGAATACCGTATCAAATAACCGCGCGGCGATTTGCCGCGTTACAGGAGGCAGCATGTACGCGCATATCCGGGGCGAGGTAGCGGAGCTTTTTTCAGACCGCGCCGTGATTGAGGCGGCGGGGGTGGGGTATGAGCTTTTCTGCAGCTCGAAAACGCTGGATACGCTGCGTGCCGGTTCGCAGGCAAAGTTGCTGACGCATATGCATATGGCGGAAAATGTCGTTGCGCTTTACGGCTTTGCCGACGACGCGGAGCGCGCCATGTTCAGGCGGCTCCTTTCCGTCACACGGGTGGGACCAAAGCTGGCCCTCTCCGTACTTAGTGTCCTTACCCCGTCGGATGTCGCCGCCGCCATCGTAACGGAAAACGCCGCCGCGTTCGCGCGCGTGCCCGGTATGGGCAAGAAAACGGCGCAGCGCGTGCTGCTGGAATTGAAGGAAAAGGTCGATGCGCAGGAAACGGCGGGCGCGGGCGGCGCGGAGGACCCGGATCTGCGCGCGCAGGTCGTGGCGGCGCTGGTGAATCTGGGGTACGACGGCGCGTCCGCATCACGGGCGGTCATGGCGGTGGAGCGGGCGGACAGCATTGAGGAACTGATCACGCAGTCGTTACGTAAGCTCGCGAAAAACTGAAAACAGCCGATATTAAGTAAGAGACAGCGGCGGTTCGCCGCCGGAGGGTCCGCATTGTGGAAGACAGGATACTGACCTCGTCGCTGCGCGAGGAGGATGTACAAACCGAATACAGTCTGCGGCCGCGCTTCCTGAACGAATACATCGGACAAAACGACGTCAAGGAGCATATGCGAATCTATATACAGGCCGCGCGGGACAGGGGGGAGCCTCTGGACCATGCGCTCCTGTACGGCCCGCCGGGTTTGGGTAAAACGACGCTGGCCGCCATTATCGCAAACGAGATGGGCTCCAATTTACGCGTGACGTCCGGTCCGGCCATCTCCCACGCGGGGGACCTCGCGGCGCTGCTGACAAACCTTGCGGCGGGCGACGTGCTGTTTATCGATGAAATACACCGCCTCAACGCCAGCGTCGAGGAAGTGCTCTATCCGGCGATGGAAGATTTCGCGCTGGATATCATTATAGGCAAAGGACCAAGCGCGCGCAGCATTCGGCTGGATCTTCCCCGGTTTACGCTGGTAGGCGCGACCACGCGCATGGGGCTGCTGACTTCCCCTTTACGGGACCGCTTCGGCATCAAGGAGCAGCTCGCGATGTATGCGGCAGAGGATCTTTGCACCATCATCGCGCGCAGCGCGCGCATACTCGGCATTGAGGTGGAGCACGAGGGCGCTGCGGAAATCGCCTCCCGCGCGCGCGGAACGCCGCGCATAGCCAACCGCCTTCTCAAACGCGTACGCGATTACGCGCAGGTACGCGGCAGCGGCATAGTCGATCTCGAGTCCGCGCAGCAGGGACTGACCATGCTGGGCATCGATGAACTGGGGCTCGATCCTGTCGACCGCCGCATGCTGGAGACCATGATCGATAAATTCGGCGCCCGGCCCGTGGGGCTGGATACGCTTGCGGCGGCGACCGGAGAGGACGCCACCACCATAGAGGACGTATACGAGCCGTATCTTCTGCAGTTGGGCTTTATTGCCCGCACGCCGCGCGGGCGCATAGCGCTTCCGGCGGCTTACGGGCATCTTGGGCGGGTGCTGCCCAACTGCGAGGGACAGGCAGTGCAGGCCCGTATGGAGCTTTAATATCGGCGCATCAGTTTGAGTAAACGGAGGTCGAAACACATGGCAAAGAGGCGGGAACGGGAGCTGGAGGAGCAAATCGAGCAGTTGAACGCGCAGGTACAATCGCTCAACAAGCAGATCGACTCTTACCACGCGCAGGAGAAGGCCATCGTGCAGGCGCTTACGCAGGCGCAGAACAGCGCGGCAAAGCATGTGGAAGAAGCCAGAGCCGGCGCGGCGCAGACTGTTGCGGACGCGGAAGAACGGGCCGGGGGCATGCTGCGCGATGCACAAGCCCAGCGAGACCAGATATTGCAGGACGCCGAGGCTGCCCTGCAGGATGCGCGCTCTCGAGCAACTGCCATCGTGGAGGCGGCGCAGGCCGAATCCGCCCGCAGATTGGCGCAGACGGAGGCTTCCGTGCAGGATTTCGAAGCGCGGCTTCGCTCTTTGAACGCGGTCATGCGCGATACGGCCGCCGACGCGCGCGAGCGTGCGCGGCAATTTGCCGCCGCTATGGAGGCTTTCGAGCAGGAGACCCCCGAATTATTGGAGGAAAGCAGAGGCCTGTCCACTTTGATAGGCGAGCGGGAGGGCAAACTGCCGGAGGAATATGATACCCCGCAGGAGCTCATGCACGGGATCTACCAGCTTCAGGGCAGGAATCTGCCGCCCGAGGCGGTGGAAGAGAAAACGGAAGAGCCGGCTGCGGAGCCTGAGCAGCCTGCGGCTGCCGATGAGACGGAGTCCCTCGAAACTCCGGAGATTGCGGAGGAACCTGCCGCTGAGAAGCCTGCGGCGGAAGAACCGGAGGAGCGCGTGTGGACGGTGGACGAGGTCATCAAAAAGGGCGCGCAGCCTTCCGGGGAGCTGTCCGAGGAACTCGATGTAGATCTGGACAGCCTGCTCGACGAGATTATAGGGAATTGAACCGCCAGGGCTGTTGACCATGGCGAAGAGATAATGAAGGAGTATCGTATGTCTAAAACTGCCGACCAGGAATTTGTAAAACACATCGCGAAGCGCGACGAGGACTTTCCGCAGTGGTATACCGACGTTATATTGAAGACGGACATGGTGGACTATTCCGATGTCAAGGGCTGCATGGTCATAAAGCCCTATGGATACGGCGTATGGGAACTGATTCAGTCGGAAATGGACCGTCGCTTTAAGGATACCGGGCATGTCAACGCGTATTTCCCGCTTTTCATACCGGAGAGCCTACTGCTCAAGGAGGCCGAGCATGTGGAGGGTTTCGCGCCCGAGGTGGCGTGGGTCACGCACGGCGGCAACGAAAAACTCACGGAGCGCCTTGCCATACGCCCCACCAGCGAGACCATCATAGGCTCCATGTATTCCAAGTGGATACAGTCCTACCGCGATTTGCCCGTGCTGATGAACCAGTGGTGCAATGTCGTGCGCTGGGAAAAGAGCACGCGTCCCTTCCTGCGCACCAGCGAATTCCTGTGGCAGGAAGGCCACACCGCCCACGCCACGTTCGACGAGGCGCAGGAAGAGACCATGCGCATGCTCGGCGTATACCGCGAGTTTGCGGAAAACGTGCTGGCCATCCCTGTGGTGACAGGCCGCAAGAGCGAAAAGGAAAAGTTCGCGGGCGCGCACGCCACCTATACCATGGAGGCCATGATGCAGGATGGCAAAGCCCTGCAGATGGGAACCTCACACAATCTGGCGGATAATTTCGCGAAGGGCTACGATATTACATACCTCAGCAAGGAAGGGAAGCTGGAGTACTGCTTTACCACCTCGTGGGGCACCTCAACCCGCATGATCGGCGGGCTCATCATGGTGCACGGCGACGACCGCGGCCTAGTGCTGCCGCCGCGCGTAGCGCCCATACAGGCCGTTATACTGCCCATCGCGCAGCATAAGCCGGGCGTACTGGAGAAGGCGGCGGAGCTGTGCGCGCAGTTGAAGGCTGCGGGCATTCGCGTCAAGCTGGACGACAGCGATCAATCCGCCGGGTGGAAGTTTAATCAGTGGGAAATGAAGGGTGTACCGTTGCGCATAGAGATAGGGCCCAAGGATATCGAAAAGAATCAGGTCGTCATAGTCCGCCGTGACGATCTTGAGAAACAATTTATACCCATGGATGGTTTAGCATCCACCGTGAAGGGCATGCTTGATGATGTACACATGGGCCTTTTCAACAAGGCGCTTGCGTTGCGCGAGAGCAAGACGGTCGACGCGCTGACGTTCGAGCAACTGCGCGAGGGCGTGCAGCACGGCTTCGTGCGCGCGATGTGGTGCGGCGAAACGGCGTGCGAGCTCGAAATAAAGGAAAAAACGGGCGGCGCGAGCACGCGCTGCATGCCGTTTGAGCAGAAACATTTGGGCGATGTATGCGTCCATTGCGGCAAGCCCGCCCACGCCCTGACGTATTTTGCGAAGGCGTACTAAACCACGGGGAAAATACAGGTAGAAGGGGGACGGCCTATGAAAAAATACGACAACAAAACGCTCATACTGGCAGCCGTAATGTTCGTTGTGATACTTCTCATGACGTGGCTGCTGCGTATGGATATTCCCTATGAAGGGAAGCAGGCCGGATACTGGACGCTTGGCGACGTGGGCATATACATTACGGCGGTGCTGTTGGGCGGCCCCTGGGCGGCGCTGTGCGCCGCTGTCGGTTCCGCGCTGGCGGATATCATCGTCGGCCAGGCGGTCTATGCCCCGGCGAGCCTCGTCGTAAAGGCGCTTATGGCGCTTGTGTTCGTATCGCACGCAAAGCGCGGGAACTCCTTCCTGCACCTGATCAAATCGGTTGCGTACGCGGGCGGCGTGATGGTGTTGGGGTATTTCCTGTACGATCTTATCATTCGCGGCGATTACGTGCTCGCGGCCATAGGCTTGCCCTTTAATATCCTGCAGGTCATCGCGAGCGGCCTCATCGCCGTGCCCGTATTATTTTTGATGGGCGGGAAAACCTATCGGCAGGGGGGCGGCTTCTTTGCACGCAAAGACGATTTCCCCACAACCCCGAAAAGGCAGTTGAAGTAACGTGAAATTGACGGTGCTGGGCCGGTATGGGCCTTTCCCCGCGCCGGGCGGCGCGTGCTCCTCTTATTTGGTTGAAGCGCCCGCCGTTCCCGGAGGCCGGATGGATGAAACGGGAGTGCGCGTTGTTCTGGATCTGGGCGCAGGTACGCTTTCGCGCCTGCTCGAAGTTTGCCCGCTTCGGAATATCAACGCCATACTACTTTCACACCTGCACAGCGATCATATGTCGGATATGCTGGTGCTGCGCTATGCGCTGCAGCAGCTTCACAAGAAGGGCATACCCGTACCCACGCCTCTGCATGTGGTAGCGCCGGGTGCGCCGGAAACGGAATTCCGCATGCTCGCTTCCGCCGGTACCTTCGATATGGTCCGTGCGGAGGACGGCATGCGTTTGCGCTTTGGTGCGCTGAGCATCACGTTCCACCGCATGCTGCATCCGGTCCCTTCTTTTGCGATGGACATCCTTGAGGAAGAGCCCGCCCGTCCGCCCACTTATGGGGACGAGCCGCCGCAGCGCCGTATCGTGTATACGGGGGACACCGGCTGGCATGAAGGACTCGTGCCGCTGTGTAAAAACGCGTCCCTGCTGCTTGCGGATACGGGCCTTCTGGCCAGAGAAAAGACGACCGAGTTCGCGCCGCATCTGACGGCGCGGGAGGCGGGCGCGCTCGCGCGCAGCGCGGGCGTGGGCAGATTGATTTGCTCGCATATCTGGGGCGGCGGCATTACCGATGAGGAAGTGCTGCAGGAAGCGCGCATCGATTTTCCAAGGGCGGAGATCGCGCAGGAGATGATGACCTACGAGGTATAAGCTTTTGATCTTTGTTTGCGATAAAGACCAGGTGGTCTTTTCATGACGAGCGGGCGGTGATACCGCCCGTTAAGTTTCTAAGGAGATTAAGGAGGTTGGGAAAGATTCTATGAAGAAGAAATTCGCGTTTATATTGATGGGCGGCCATTACAAGCCGGAGGAGCATACTGTCTGCTTTGAAACCGAAAGCGGGTTCACGTATATCTTTACGGTAAGAAGTTTTGAAGAGGCGACTGAAAAGATCCTGTCGCTGCAAAGAGAAGGCTTTGGCGCGGTCGAATTATGCGGTGCTTTCGGTGAGGCGTATGTGCAAAAGGCGATCGAGCTCACGCATAACACGCTCGCCATCGGCTACGTCGTCCATAAACCCGAGCAGGATAGTTTGTTCGAAAAGTTCTTTTCCTAGGTATAATAAAGCGCAAAGCGAGCGAGACGCTTTGAAATCATATCTGAAACAACAGCGGAGCGTCCAATTCGGGCGCTCCGCTTCAGTAAAAACGAAGTATGTATTGACTATCTTCTGGAGTTGCTTTTATGATATAAACAACATTACGTAAACGTTTGCGACATTTTTAATCCAATGAAAGGAGACACTGTATGCAGTACACTATTCTTCCCGGTACAAACCTCAAGATATCGCAGTTATGCCTTGGAACCATGATGTTCGGAGGTCAAACCGATGAGGCCGAGAGCCTTGCAATCATGGAATATGCTTTCGAGCACGGCGTCAATTTTTTTGATACCGCCAATGTATATAACCAGGGAGAAAGCGAGCGCATCGTTGGCAAATGGCTCAAAGGCTGTCGCCGGGAAACGATACTTGCCACCAAGGTCTGCGGACAGATGGGTACCGGCCTGAACGATATCGGGCTGAGCAGGCGAAACATTCTTTCAGCTGTCGATGCGAGTCTGAAACGGCTGGATACGGATTATATCGATATCTATTATATGCACAAACCCGATTACCAGACGGATATCGAGGAATCGCTGGAGACGATGACAGGGCTGGTCAAGGCGGGCAAAATCCTGTATGTGGGCGTCAGCAATTTTGCCGCGTGGCAGATTGCCGATATTCTGCGCGTTTGTGAAAGGCGGAATTATATAGCGCCAGTCATTACGCAGAATGTGTACAACCTGCTCACGAGGGGAATCGAGGCGGAACTTGTTCCGTTCAGTAAGGCGCATAAAATCGGCATTGCCGCGTATAATCCCATCGCGGGCGGGCTTCTGGCAGGCAAGCATAAGCCGGGCAAGCCTTCGGAGAATACCCGGTTTGCCTTTAATCAAAAATACTATAAGCGGTATTGGTCGGATGAGAACTTTGAGGCTCTTGAGGATTTCTCTTCAATCGCTTCGGAAAGCGACATGAGCATACTGGAGCTTGCCATGAAGTGGTGCGCGACGCAGCCCGGTATTACCAGTGTCATCAGCGGCGTGAGCCGGCTGGAGCAGATTGCGCAAAACATCGCATCACTGGAAGGGACTCCGATGACGAAGGATACGCTAGCAGCCTGCGACCAGATGTGGCGTCTGCTATCCGGCAATCGGTACGGCTATATTAAATAGCGGGTATATGACACGATGGGGCTGTCTCAACAGAAAGAGGCAGCCCCAGTTGCGTATTACGGATATCCATTCATACAAGCAGGGTTTATCTGCTTCAGCCAACTACTACATTCGAAAAAATCGGTTTATATTATACGTAAAGCATTCAGCGTGAAGGAGGCGTATCCATGAAAAAACTGCTCGCCTTGCTGTTGTCCTGTATATTTCTGCTTGTTGCCTGCACCGCCCCGCCGCGGACAGGCGAAGGCAAGCCGGACGCTGTGTCCGCGGCTACCATGCAGCGGTACCGCGAAGGGGAGCTGCGCGAATATGAAGGCACAAAGCTTGACCCGGCCGTGGGCCCCCGCGACAACTCGATCAAGGGCATCCAGCAGGTGGACATTTCGACATATCAGTTGACAGTGGATGGTCTGGTGGACACCCCTGCGGCTTATGCCTATGACCAGGTGAAGGCTTTGTCCGGCGAGCAGCGGCTGATCACGATCTATTGTGTGGAAGGCTGGGACGCCACAATCCTATGGAAAGGCGTCGCGATGAAGACGCTGCTGGACGCTGCGGGCGTACAGCAGGAGGCCAATACGGTGATATTCCATGCTGTGGATGGCTATACCACGTCGCTGCCGCTGCAGGAAATACTGGACAACGACCTTATGCTGGCCTATGATGCTAACGGCATCACCCTGCCGCCGGAGATGGGGTACCCCTTTATATTCGTTGCGGAGGATAAGTGGGGGTATAAATGGGCCCGCTGGGTCAACCGCATAGAACTATCCGACGATGCCGGCTATCAGGGATATTGGGAACGCAACGGCTACAGCAATGAAGGCAATCTGAACGAGCCGTCAAGATGAGCTGTTTCCTGGTTTCTGCTCTCTGCCTGAGTCTTTTGTACAGCTACAGCAACATAAAAACGAGCCTTGACCTAACGGCCTAGGCTCGTTTTCTTTCATTCTCTTGAATGTTATGCCGGGTTACGCCTTCTTCGGTTTGGAAAAGAACGCGCCTACGATCATAACGGCGATGAACAACACGAGATACCATACGACAGCCATTTTGTGGGCGAATATGGCCGCGATCACCATGAACAGCGAGCCGCAGATGGAAAGCGCGGGCATGAGGAAACGCTTGACGCCGGAAAGACTCTTTTCCTTCACCATGAACATGATGAATATGGGGATGTACGCGGCGTAAATGGTGACGATGGGAAGCTCCGACGAGTCAAAACTTAGCGGGCCGAACCAGAGGGGCTCCGTCAGATTTGCGCCATAGAAATACAGCAGCCAGAAGCCGCACAGCAGCAAGCCGAATATCGAGGAATTGGCGGGCATATTGGTGGACTTGTCCACCTGCTTGAACAGCTCGGGCTTGGGGCCGAGGCCGCGCACGGCGAGGGAGTACAGGCCGCGCGTACAGCCCAGCATGAGGCCGTTGAGCGTTCCGAGGCAGGAGATGACGACGAATACGAACAGCAGCGTGCCGCCCGCCTGCGAGAATATGCGTTCGAACGCCGTTTTTGCGCCCTGCTGGCCGCCTTGCATCATTTCGGCGTTGGTAATGCCGCCCGCCAGGCCGATGTAGTAGAGAATATACACGCACATCACGATGAGCGTGCCCAGCACCAGCGCTTTGGGCAGGTTGCGCTTGGCGTCCTTGAGTTCCGCGTTGATGCTGGTCGCGATAATCCAGCCCTCGTACGCGAAAGCTGTAGCCACCACGGCCGTGAACAGCGCCGTGGAGGGATTCACGCTTGTATCGACGACGGTGGAGAAGTTCTCGGCCGTCATGCCGGAGGTAAGACCTACGATGGTGCCTACAACCGCCATCAGCAGCAGCGGCACCAGCTTGATGATTGTGGCGGATACCTGAAATTTGCCCGCCAGTATCGGGGAAAGCGCGTTGAGCGCATAGCTTCCGATGAGGAAAAAGCAGGCGATGGTCATGCACTGCGGACCGACGATGTCAAAGCCAAGCAGCACGCAGGCATAGCGCGCGGATACCCAGGCCAGCACGGAGGTCAGCGTGGGGTAGTAAATCGTAGCCATGAACCAGCCCACGTAGTAGCCGTACTTGCTGCCCATGGTGACGTCGGCGTAGTCCACGATGCCGTTGACGTATTCGTATTTGGTGGCCATGATGGAAAACGTATAGGCGCATACGATCATGATCAGGCCGCCGATGATCCAGCTCAGTATCCCCAGAGGCAGGTTGCCGCCGGTCGCGACAAGTATCTTCTCAGCCTTGAAGAATACGCCGCTGCCTATGACGATACCCACCACCATGGCGATTGCGGTCAGAAGTCCGTACCGTTTTTTCAGTTCCGAGTCCATGCAGATAGTCTCCCCCTATTCTGATGTGTTGCGCCTTGGCACCGTTGCCGTTGCGCGTAATGACTTACAGGACATTAATTTAACAATGCCCCGCTAAAGTTATAATCTCCGCAGGCGCGTTTGTCAATCCGTTTTGGTATTGAATATATAATGATCATCCATTCAATATGCTTTACCGGCTTCCAACAGGGCGCACGGAGAGGGCAGAATGGATGATCGCCATTCCTTTCTGGCATAAAAAACCCCCGACAGAGTCGGGGGCAAGTCAGCGGGGGGAGGGCCACTTTCTGTGAGCCCTCCTAAACGAGCGACAGCAAACCGTGTGTAAGGAATAAACGCGTTTTGTTCAGTGCGTCCTGAGCCAGGCGAGCACATAGCATATGCTCAATATCAGTTGCAGCAAGAACAATCCGATGCAAACGTTTCTGCGAACGTGGTCCTTGCGGCGCCGGAAAATATCCGCGCCAATGAGCGGCACGATGGGAATGATTCCCGCGCAGAATATGAATGCAGCCTTCATGCGTTCCTCCCGTTACAAACTATATATACCTTACCATGGCATTGGGACGAATCACAACCGGGGCTTGCTGGAAGGGCTGGAAACATCGAACGGTAACCGGCGCCGTAATCATGAAATAAAAACAAATATTCGCATACGGGTGGTTTTCCTTTTATATGCTTTCTGGTACAATAGTCGGGTAGGATCAAAAATGCAGGAGGAGTTTACTATGGTCAGGCACGTCGTTTGTCAGAAGTTTGCGGATAAAACGGATGCGGGGGAGGCCGCGCGCCAGCTTCGCGCGCTGGTGGGGCAGGTGCCCACGCTGCGCGATATGGAGGTGGGCGTCAACGAGCTGGAGTCCGAACGCGCGTTCGATCTCGTGCTCATAGCCACGTTTGACGATATGGAAGGGCTGCATGCGTACGATCACCATCCCGCGCACGAGGCGGTGCGCGCGTTCATAAAGGCGCGGCGCACGGCTACGGTATCCGTCGATTACACTTTCTAACAAAGGCCTGTTTTGCGAGCCCGCGTCACGGACGGCGATGCTTGCGGGGGAAAAGGGTATCGCCGCCCTTGGCGGCGACGGAGAATTATTTTATTAAATAGCGGGAGGGCTCATCAGTTTGCAATGGTCGCGCTGCGTCACAGTTCACTGTATCCTTGCGCTCCCTTGCTCACTGGTCTTTCGCAGCGCTTTATCCGACACAGTCGGCGCGCTGCTCCGACTCCCCGCGCCCCCTGAATCCCGGGCTGTTCTAAACTAAAGAATGACGGGTAGAAATCCTCTGAAATCTGATTTTGGGCCAGGCGCAAGCTATTTGGATTTACCGGTATTATCCGGAGGTATAGATATTACATGAATGCATTCAAGGTCGTGTCCCCTTTCGAGCCGCAGGGCGACCAGCCGCAGGCCATCGATATGCTGGCCGGCGGCGTACAGCGTGGGGACAAGCTGCAGGTGCTGCTGGGCGTAACGGGCAGCGGAAAAACCTTCACAATGGCGAAGGTCATTGAGCGCGTGCAACGGCCCACGCTCGTGCTGGCGCACAACAAAACGCTTGCGGCGCAGCTATGCTCGGAGTTCAAAGAATTTTTTCCCGACAGCGCGGTGGAGTATTTCGTAAGCTATTACGATTATTATCAGCCGGAGGCTTATATTGCCTCGTCGGACACCTATATCGAAAAAGTCTCCACCGTTAACGAAGAAATAGACAAGCTGCGCCACAGCGCCACCTGCGCGCTCAACGAGCGGCGGGACGTCATCATCGTGGCGTCGGTCTCCTGCATCTATGCGCTGGGCGATCCGGAAGAGTATCTTCGGCTCTCCATATCGCTCCGGCGGGGCATGCGTATCGAGCGGGACGACGTCATGCGCAAGCTGGTGGATATCCAGTACCAGCGCAACGATTTCGATTTTGCTCGCGGCACGTTTCGCGCGCGGGGGGATGTTCTCGAGATATTCCCCATGAACTGGTCGGAAAAGGCGCTGCGCGTGGAATTTTTCGGCGACGAGGTCGAGCGCATCAGCGAGGTCAATGTGGTCACGGGCGAAATACTGCTCGACCGCGCGCATGTCGCTATATTCCCTGCCTCGCACTATGCCACCAGCCGCGATAAGCTTAACGCCGCCATGCAGCAGATAGAGGATGATCTCTACGCCCGCGTGCGGGATCTAAAGGCGCAGGACAAGCTGGTGGAGGCACAGCGGCTGGAGCAGCGCACGCTCTACGATATGGAGATGATGCGGGAGTTGGGCTATTGCAGCGGCATCGAAAACTATTCCCGCTATTTCGACGGGCGCAAGCCCGGCCAGCCGCCGTTTACGCTGCTGGATTATTTTCCGGACGATTTTTTGCTGTTCGTGGATGAAAGCCATGTCACGTTACCGCAGGTGCGCGGCATGTACCGCGGGGATCGCGCGCGCAAGGACGCGCTGGTGGAATACGGCTTCCGTATCCCGTCGGCGTATGACAACCGGCCCCTCCAATTCGAGGAATTTGAAAAGCGCATCAATCAGGTCGTCTGCGTTTCCGCCACGCCCGCCGACTATGAGCTGGGCCTATCCACGCAGGTGGCCGAGCAGATTATACGCCCCACCGGCCTCATTGACCCGGAGGTCACCATACGTCCTGTCAAAGGGCAGGTGGACGATATACTGGGCGAGGTACGGGAGACGGCAAAGAAGGGCTACCGCACGCTCATCACCACGCTGACCAAGCGCATGGCTGAAAACCTGACGGAATACCTGGACGGCATGGGCGTACGCGTGCGCTACATGCACAGCGACATCGAGACCATCGAGCGCATGGAGATCATACGCGACCTGCGCCTGGGCGAGTTTGACGTGCTGGTGGGCATCAACCTGCTGCGCGAGGGCCTGGATCTTCCCGAGGTGGGCCTCGTGTGCATACTGGATGCGGATAAGGAAGGGTTCTTGCGCTCCACCACCTCCATGATACAAACTATAGGCCGCGCCGCGCGCAACGTCGACGGCCGTGTGATACTCTATGCCGATGTGATCACCCCGTCCATGCAACGGGCAATGGACGAAACAGCCCGCCGCCGCGCCAAGCAGCAGGCGTATAATCAGGAACATAATATCACGCCGCGCAGTGTGCAGAAGGCCGTGCACAGCGTGCTTGAGATATCCACCCGCGTACAGGATACCAATTCCGCTCTTTCGGCGGAGGATCGTGCGAAGCGCATTGAGATACTGACCGAGCAGATGCGCGAGGCGGCGCAGGCGCTGGAATTTGAGGTAGCCGCCAAGCTGCGCGATGAGCTGAAAGCCCTGCAGGGCGAGACGGTCGTACCGCAGAAACCCGCCCCCGGTACCATAGGCAGCCGCAAGCCGGCCCGGGGAAGAACGAGAAAGTAATGAACAATTAACAATTAACAATGATGG
>JAEWWD010000008.1 GCA_023396535.1 Bacillota bacterium | reverse complement strand
CGACGCCGGAGCGCGCTGCCGACAAGCCGTTCCTGATGCCGGTGGAAGACGTATTCTCCATCACCGGCCGCGGCACAGTGGCGACGGGCCGTGTAGAGCGCGGCACCGTGAAGGTGCAGGATACGGTAGAAATCGTGGGCTTGACGGATCAGACCCGCTCCACGGTGGTTACGGGCGTTGAAATGTTCCGGAAGCTGCTGGATCAGGCGATCGCGGGCGACAACATCGGCGTGCTGCTGCGTGGCGTACAGCGTACGGATATCGAGCGCGGCCAGGTTCTGGCTAAGCCCGGCACCATCAAGCCGCACACGCACTTCAAGGGCGGTGTGTACGTACTGACCAAGGAAGAAGGCGGCCGTCACACCCCGTTCTTCCCGGGCTATCGTCCGCAGTTCTACTTCCGCACGACGGACGTTACCGGCACGATCGAGCTGCCGGCGGGCGTTGAGATGGTTATGCCTGGCGACAACATCGAGATGACCATCAAGCTGATCACGCCGATCGCGATCGAAGAAGGTCTGCGCTTCGCTATCCGCGAGGGCGGCCGTACGGTAGGCGCGGGCGTTGTGGCCAGCGTGATCGAGTAAGGCTTAGGAAAGCACATACAAGGGGCTGTTTTATAACAGCCCCTTTTGCGTATGATGGGGCTTGCGGAAGAAAATCGGTATCGCCACCTTTCGGCGGCGACGAAATATCTTTTTATTATAAAGTGGGAGGGCTCCGCCCCCCGCTCCCCCTGGGGTACGGGAGAATTGAAAGATGTCTGGGCCTCTATTCCCAAGACAATGCTAATCCCCTGCGAACACTTGCGTTCGCGAGATGGGATCCAAGGGCCGTTACGGCCCTTGGCGGGGGATGGGGGGGCAGAGCCCCCAAATACAATGTGGATATTGGATGATGCTCATATGATATGGTCGTATACGTGTAACAATTCGGTATTACTGAATAAAAAATCGGAAATGCAAAACGAGAACCGTTGTACTATTAAAAGAATAATGGTACCATTACGCAGTACGAAATGTGCAGCGTCGCACAACGTAGTGGTTATCGCGGAAAGGTGAAATGAATGAAGAAAATACGCGTGGAAGAAGCCGTCGGCGAAGCGCTGTGCCATGATGTTACCGCCATATTCCCGGATGGGAAGAAGGGTCCTCTCTTCCGGCGGGGACATGTGATCCGGGAGCAGGACGTTAACCGTCTGCTCGATATAGGCAAGTACCATGTGTTCGTATGGGAAGAAGGCGCGGATGAGGTGCACGAGGAGGACGCGGCGCTTGCCATCACGCACGCCATCGCAGGGCGAAACATCGCGTTCAGCGGGCCTTCCGAAGGAAAATGCCAGATCTATTCCACCGCCAAAGGCCTGTTTAAGGTAAACGCCGAGGGACTCAGGCGGATCAACCGCGTACCGGATTTCACAATTCCCAGCCTGCCCGATCATACGCCGGTTCAGGAGAACGGCAAGCTGGCGGGCGCGCGCATCGTGCCGCTCGTTACCAAGCGCGCCAATGTGGAGGAAGCCGTGCGTATCGCTGGCGAATTTGCGCCCATATTCGAGGTCAAACCCTACATCGGGATAAAAGCGGGTATCATCATCACCGGCAGCGAGATTTACTACGGCCGCATACAGGACGCATTTGAACCCATTCTGCGTGAAAAGCTTTCCGCGCTGGACGCGAACGTGCTGGGCGTCGTCAAATGCCCGGATGATCTCGGTGCAATCTCCGACGCGCTCAATGGATTTATGGCGCAACAAGCCGATTTGATACTCTTTACCGGCGGCATGAGCGTGGATCCGGACGATCTGACCCCCACCGCCATCCGCGAAAGCGGCGCGCAAATGCTCTGCCGCGGCGTGGCCATGCAGCCGGGCAACATGCTGACAATGGGATATCTCAATGACGCGTTGCTAATCGGAGTTCCCGGCGCGTCGCTGCACAGCAGGACGACAAGCCTGGATATATTTCTTCCCAGAGTGGGTGCGGGCGAACGCATAACCGACGAGGATTTGAAGGACCTGGGGGAAGGCGGCTTCTGCCTGAACTGCCCGGTCTGCCATTGGCCTGTCTGTTATTTCGGCAGAAAAACGGTTTGACACAACAGGGCGCATGATTGCGGCAATAAGCTTCATGGCTTTTGCAATACATCGAAACAGTCAAAAGGAGAAAAAATGTCCATGAAACGCGTATCCATTCTGGCGGCGCTTTTGGCGCTGCTAATGCTTCTTGGCGCCTGCGCGGCCCCCGCTGCGCCCGCCGCCACGCCCGCCGCGACCGAAGCCCCCGCCGCAACGCAAGCGCCTGCCGAGACTCCTGCGCCCACCCCGGAACCCGTCGAAATTCTGGTTTCCGCCGCCGCCAGCCTTACCGATGTGCTGCAGCAGATTGCGGAAAGCTATAAGACTGTAGCGCCCAATGTGACGGTGCCGTTCTCGTTCGGTTCCTCCGGCACGCTGCAGACGCAGATCGAAGAAGGCGCGCCCGCGGATGTGTTCGTATCGGCGGCGCAAAAGCAGATGGACGCGCT
>JAEWWD010000006.1 GCA_023396535.1 Bacillota bacterium | reverse complement strand
GGTGCGGTCTGGGCGCGTAACTAGTCCCGAGACGCGGATCAAAAACTTACGATTAAAATATTCCCCAAAGCGACAAAGTCGCTTTGGGGCGGGTTCCAAGGGCCGTTACGGCCCTTGGTGGGGGTTCGGGGGCAAGCCCCGAACGTACCCGCGATTTTCGACCCGCGATTCGCATCATTTTACATTTTACATTGTTCATTGATCAGAAATAGCTCACTTTAATCCGCTTTCCCATCTGCTTTAAACAGTCTGCCAGCTCTTCCACCAGCCGCATTTTGATGTTGAAGCCTATGGGCAGATCCGGGTTCTGGTGCGCGGGGTTGATGGCCCTGCCCACGAAGAAATTAATATCCGTCGCCTCTTCAAATAACAGCACGGCGATTTTCGACGCGCCGTCCGCGCCATTGCTCCAATGCCCGTAAAGCGTGTTCCCGCCGAGATAATCTCTGGCGTAAGCGAGTACGCGGCTGACTGTCAGTACGCCCTCGGTCACAAGATCCACGCCGCGTATGGTTGCGACAGGCGGTATATCCGGGTCCGGATAGTTCAGCGTGGGGATAAGCTCTTCATGTAGATAGTCCGCCGCGAGCGCGGAGGTCGTGCCGCCGCAGACGATGTGCTCTCCCTCCTTGGAGAAGAACAGCGCCATCATGCCTGGGCAATCGTCCGGGTTGGCGGGCGGGCCTATAAGCAGGTTCACAGGCGCGCGCCTGCGGATGCGGAGCGTGCAGACGGTGGTGTCGTCCCCCGGCCTGCCTTCGTAAAGGCTGCCGCATTCCTCCAGCAGCAGCGAGGTGAGCGCCTTTGCCGTATAGCCCGCCGCGGCGAGCGGTTCCATGAAGGATATGATATCCTTGCGGTCCCAGCCGAAATTCAGCGAGTGGCCGATGCCGGCGTGCACCGCGCCGTCGCTCATGAGCAGGAACACGTCGTTTTCTTTTAATTCCACGCGGGAGCGCAGTATCGTTTTCCCCCGTATCTGCATCTGCACACAGGGAATGGGGCAGTATGCGCCGTTGCGGAACAGTGCGACCTCAGGGTTGTCGTACTGTATGATTTCCGCTTCGTGGTTGTTCAGCACGCGGAGTATGGTAAACGTCGAGTACGCGATGCCGCGCTGCGAGCACACGGGCAGCGTCTCCGCGATGGTGTTCACGCATTCCTCTATGGGCAGTCCCTCCGCCATCATGGTGGATATGATTTTTGCGGTAAGCGTGGACAATATGCTCGCCTTTACGCCGCTGCCCAGACCGTCCGCCAGCACCACCACGGTCGATTGGTCGCCCTGCTCCACGATATCCACATGGTCGCCGCAGAGCTGTTCGCCGTATTTGTTCAGGCTGCGCCAGCCGATATCCGCGCACAGGTCATTCATCGGATATCAGCTCCTTCAGCTTTGTCAGAGCGATTTTGGTCTCAGCCGCCGTCTCGCCGAGCAGCGAGGCGATATCCTGCACCACGCGAAGCTGTTTTTCCACCACCTTATCCGCGATATCGACGGTCTTCCTGCCCACGGCTTCCTTTCTTTCGCGCTCGGCCTGCAGCTCCGTAACGTCGCGCAGAATGCAGATGAGTATGTGGTAGTCCCTGTCGTAGAGTATGGATTCCTCGGCGTATTTTTTGTATTCGGCCAGATACACGGTCTTGTCGTGGATATTTTTGCCCTCCGACATGACATTGAGAAAATCGATGGGGTCCAGCACGCGGACGATCTGTTCGCCCAGCATATCCGACGCGCTGCGCAAATTCAGCATCCGGAGGGCGGCGTCGTTGACCTGCTGCACCTCCAGATCCTCGTTGAGCACGAGTATGCCGTTGGGCGTGTTTCGTATAATATGGTCGGAAAAGCTTTCCGCCCGGTCCTTCAGATAGGGCAGGCACATGGTCAGATCCGCCTTGCCCTGGTATACGGCGACGGCCTTTTCCCTGCAGGTGTTGTAGCCGCAGGAGCCGCAGTTCAGCTCGTCCTCCGGCTTTGTTTTGCCCATTTTGCGCAGTATGGCCTCCAGCTCGGCCGCGCCGGGGTATTCGCGCCCCGTCCCGATATAGGAATGGGATTTGTGCAATTCCGCCTGCGGCGGTTGTTCTATGCTAAAATCCGCATTTCCCGCGTAGGCGGCCACACGGCCGTATCCGCGGATAGGGGATCGGTTGTATTTCTCTATGACCGGGCCGCCGATGCAGCTTCCCGCGCAGGCGGACATTTCGATAAAGCAGCGGCCGATATTCCCTTTCGCGATATCCTCCAGCGCCGCGATGCAGTTTTCCACGCCGTCGATCGCGAGGTAGGCGTATTCCTTCTGCTCGCACAGCATCGTCTTCAATATGCCGCCTGTCGTCGGGAACAGCCGCGTGCGGCTTTCGCTGAGCGCATCCGTTTCCTGTGCAAGCTCTATTTTTTCGGCGGCGAGCCAGCGGGTCAGTTCCTCAAACGTCAGCACGCAGTCCACAGCGTCGGCGCAGCGCTCCCCTTCGTCTTTTTTGGAAAGACAGGGGCCTATGAACACCGTTTTTGAGCCCGGGTGGCGGCGTTTGATATCCATGCAGTGCGCCTGCATGGGGGATACGACGTCCGCGAGGTATTTGAGCGCGTCGGGGTAGTATTTTTGTATCAGGAGATTGACGCTGGGGCAGCAGGAGGAGATCACGATATCCCGCTTGCCCTCGCGCAGTATGCGGTCGTACTCGCGTTTCACCAGCGTGGCGCCTATGGCGGTCTCTTCCGCGTCCGCGAAGCCGAGCGCTCGCAGCGCCCTGCGCATGGATGCGATGCCAACGCCGTCGTAGTTTGCGACGAAGGACGGCGCTATACTTGCGATGACGGGGGCGTTGGCACAGAGCAGCACCTTTGCCTTTTCGGTATCGTCCATGATCTCCTTGGCGTTCTGGGGACAGACCACGAAGCACTGCCCGCAGAGTATGCACTCGTTGTTCACGATATGCGCCTGATTGCCGGAAAAGCGTATGGATTTCACCGGACAATGCCGGATGCATTTATAGCAGTTCTTGCAATTGGATTTTTTAAGCCTGAGAAATTCCGTCATAACCCTCTCCCGCCGTCGGTACGCAGTCATAGTCCCTGCCGGCGCAGCCGGGTCAGGACTTCATGCTCAAAAAACGCGGTTTCTTCGCTGGGGCGAAGCGTGAACTTCTCTCCGTCCACCTGCACGCATACGCCGCCGCGGCAATCGCCCATGCAGAATGCGCCGGTGAGCTTCACATCCTCGCGCGCTCCGATCAATCGCTGCAGCGCGCCCGCTACTTCCCGCGACCCTTTTAAGTGGCAGGAGCTGCCCACGCATACCGTGATCTCAATGACGTCGCCGCCGCGCCGCTCTGAATTTCTTTCAGCCATGCGTCCCCCTGCAAAGGGCGGTGGAAAGCATCGCCAGCGAAGCCGCCATGTCTTCATTGCGCACGAGCACGCCTTCCGGCACGCTGAGCAGCGTAGGCGCGAAATTCCATACCGCGCGCACACCGGCGTCCGCCAGCGCGTCCATTGCCCGCTGCGCGCTTTTTACAGGTACTGCTATGATGCCTATGCGGATATTCCGGCGGTGGCAGGTATCTTTCAGCTTGGGGAGGGGAAGCACCTGCTTGCCGTTACAAAGCTCGCCTACGGCGCTGTCGTCCTCGTCAAACGCGGCCACGATGCTCAGGCCGTATTGCGAAAAGCCCTCGTAATGCAGCAGCGCGTTGCCCAGCCTGCCCGCGCCCACCAATACCGCCTCGCTGATGTTTTCAACGCCCAGACAGGCCTCGATATCTTTTTCGAGCTCCCGGCAGGAATACCCTATACGGGGACGCCCGCTGGCGCTGACCGCGGAGAGATCCTTTCGCACTTGTATTTCCCCAAGGTTCAGCGCACAAGCGATGGTCCTTGCGGAAACGTGCGTTTTGCCGTTCCCGGGCAGGGACCGCAGGTAGCGAAGGTATGTCGGCAGGCGGCGCAATGTCTGCGCCGGAACTGATTGTACCACAGAATCATTCCTTTCCCAATGTGGGTTTCTGCCATATGGCTTGTCAAAAAAATGCCTGACGGCATTTTTTTAAGGTTTTCAGGAACCGCCTGCACCATCGGTGCGGTCGGCGGTTTCTGCAGGGAAAGCCTTGCTTGGCAAGGCTTTTCGCTCGCGCCGTACACGCCGCCGCTCGCGAAGGAAGCCTCCGGGGCTGCGGCCCCGTACCCCCATTTTTAACAGTCCGGACGGCTCCCGCTGGGAGCCGTCCTCAGACCGCCAAGAAAAATGGGGGGGTCATCATGCTCCGGCTTAGAAATCTACTTCCTTGTCGTAGAAGCAGCAGGTCAGCAGCCGCTCCATCTGTTTGGGGTCTATGCTGCGCGGGTTGGAGCCGGTGCAGGCGTCGCCTACCGCGAGCTCGGCTACCTGAGGCAGCTTTTTATTGAACTCCTGTTCGTCGATGACGCCGCCCTCGTAATCGCGGATGCAGGCGGGGATATCGAGCGCCCTGTTCAGATCACGTATGCGCGCGACCAGCGCCCGGGTCAGCGCCTTGTCTGTGCCGCCTGTGAGGCCAAGCGCCTTGGCGATTTCGGCGTAGCGTTTTTTGGCGGCGGGCTCCTTCGCGTTGAACTGTATGACCATGGGCAGGTACATGGCGTTGGCGCAGCCGTGCACGATGTGGCCGCCGGAATACGCCGCGCCCGTCTTGTGCGCCATGGAGTGCACGATGCCGAGCAACGCGTTGGAGAACGCCATGCCCGCAAGGCACTGCGCGTTGTGCATGCGCTCGCGCGCTTCCTTATCGCCCTTAAATGAGGCGACGAGGTACTGATCCACCATCTGTATCGCCTTGATGGCCAGCGGGTCCGTAAAATCGCTGTGCAGCGTGGAGACATAGGCTTCCACCGCGTGGGTCATGGCGTCCATACCCGTATGCGCCGTCAGCTTGGGCGGCATGGTTTCCGCGAGATCGGGATCGACGATAGCGATATCCGGCGTGATGTTGAAATCCGCGAGGGGATATTTCACGCCCTTCTTGTAGTCGGTGATGACCGAAAACGCCGTGACTTCCGTAGC
>JAEWWD010000273.1 GCA_023396535.1 Bacillota bacterium | reverse complement strand
CGTGTCGCCGCTGTCGCTCCCGCGGGTGATGAGGAAGCCCAGGCCGGATTTGCTCGCGATCATCTCGGCGGCCACGACCACCATCCACGCGCTGCCCAGCGCGATTTTCAAACCGGCGATGATGGCGGGGGTAGCGGCGGGGAATACGATATGGCGCAGCATATTCCAGCCTCTCGCCTTATAAACTCTCCCCACCTGAATGTACATGGGCTCTACCATGGCAACGCCGGCCATGGTATTGAGGCCGACTATGAAATACGAGCCGATGAATATGAGCAGCACCTTGGGGAACTCGCCGACGCCGAACCACAAAATCACCAGCGGTATCCACGCGATGGGCGGTATGGGGCGCAGCGATGTGAACAGGGGGGAAATAACGGCTCTTGCCTTGTCGTTCCAGCCCATGGCGAGGCCGGTCAGTATGCCGAGCACCGAGGAGCATGCCATCGCGATGAGCACACGCTGCAGGCTGATCCATACATGTCCGAGCACGCTCGTCTTGCCGATGGGCCGCTCGATCATCTTCTGAAGCCGCTCGAACACCGCCGCGGGCGACGGGAAAAACTTGGGCTGCATAGCGGAGGCGTAAACCCAGAGGCCGATGAGTATCAGTATTGAAATACAAACGAGTACCGAGTTGGGAACGCGGACCTTTTTCATTTCTTGGCCCTCCACTTGATGACGTTATTCTCCAGAATGCCGAGCAGCCAGAGCAGTATGGCGCCGATTACGCCGATAGTCAGCATGCCGACGATAATGATATCCGAGCGGATCAGCGAGCGGCCCTGCTGTATCATGTAGCCCAAGCCCGCGGTGGCCGCAAGAAGCTCCGCCGCGACCAACGTGGACCAGGCGTTGCCTATGGCCACGCGGATACCGGTGAATACCATGGGCATCGCGGCGGGAATGCAAACGGTGGTGAATACCTTCCAGTTGGAAGCGCCGCAGGTTTTCGCCACATTGATGAGCACCGGGCTCGTCAGCTTGATGCCGGTATAGGAATTGATGACGCATGGAACAAAGGCGGCGAGAAATATAATGAAAGCTTTCGCCGTTGTGCCGATGCCTAGCCAGACGACCGAAAGAGGAATCCAGGCAATCGGCGGAACGGGACGCACGATTTCGAATATCGTAGAAATAAGCTTGTCTGCAACGCGATAATAGCCGGTTACGAGCCCGAGCGGGATGCCGATGACAAGCGCGGCCAGGTATCCGACCAGCACCAGGTACAGGCTGGTATAAATATGTACGCCCAGTGTGGCGCCATCCGGCTTGGGATCGGAAAGCTTTTGCATAAAGGTATCAACGACCTGCACAGGGGATGCCACGTATTTGGGGTTTACCCATCTGAACGTGACGGCGGATTGCCAAAGTATCAGGAATACGGCCACGCTGATTACGGAAAGAAGGAACATCCTCCGCTTGTGTATGGCCCTGTTCTTTGTTTCCCGGATGATCGATTCGGGGATCGCTTGATTTTCCAAATTTGGCATTTGAATACCTCATTTTTGTTGACACAGCCGGCGCGCGACATTTGCGCGCCGGCTGCGCATGGCATTACTTGAACAAACGAGATTTCAAGAGCGGGCTATTGATTGGCCGCAAGCTCCTGCATGATGCTGCCGTCCACGCAATCCACAACCTTCTGTACGTCTTCTTCCTTGATTTTGCCCTGAGAGACCATGAATTGTGCGAATTCACGCATGATGTCCTGCAGCCTGTTGGTGCCGCCGTTGTCCACAAAATAGGCGGCCTGCTCTTCGATGGAGTAGAAGGGGCGGGCCTTGACTTCGCTTTCGCAGTTCTCGAAGGTGACGGCGATGCCCTCGTCCATCTCGAAATCATACAGTATCTGCGCTTCGTCCGGATCGGCCATGAGCGCCATGGCGGAGTCTTCATACGCCTTGACCCACTGCTTGACCACGTCGCGCCTGTTGTTGTAGGCTTCCTCGGTGCAGACGATCAGGCAGGGCATTTCAAGTCCCAGAGCCGCGACGCTGGAAATTTTTACAAGGCCCTCGGCTTCGGCCTTGAAGCCGAAGGGAGACCACAGGCAGACGATGTCGCCTTCGCCGGCTGCAAACGCAGTATAAGAGGAAGCGACGGCGGTATCAACGATGTTTACGTCCTTCTCGGTGAGGCCCAGGTGATTGAGCGCGCCGATCAGGTTCATGTGGCAGGTGGTGCCGCTGGCGCAAAGTATGGTCTTGCCGCGCCAGTCGTCCGCGGTGCCGCGCACGCCCTTGTCATCGGGCGCGATGGACGCGAGAGGGCTGTCCGGGCGTACCCAGATGTCGACCGTGTTGGTATCGCCGGCGGTGATGCCCAGTATCTTCAGGTTGTATCCGATCGCGCCGAGCACTGCGCCGCCCATGCCGGTCGTGCCGACTTCCCACGCGCCGGAGGGGATGGCTTCGTTCTGCACGGGGCCGCTGGCGTACATGTCGATGGTGAAGTCAAACGCGTCGTAATAGCCGTTGTCCTCGGCATAGATGCTGGGAAGTCCGTGAATATACGGGTGATGGCTGATCTTGAGAGGAATGGGCTCCGCCGGGGTTTCCGGAGCGGCGGTGGCTTCAGGCGCCGCGGAATCGGCCGGCGCGGCGGGCGCGGGGGTAGCCTGAGGCGTCGTCTGTGCGCAACCGACTCCAGCTACGACCATGATTAAGCAAAGGATCGCTGCAAGAATTCTTTTCATGTTTCTCCCTCCATGATTTGCTATTTTCTTAATTTGCGTTATTAGCGCAAACAAGATGAATTTCATTCAAATGATCAAACGTTTGCTATTGCGAATTTGGGCTTAATATGCTACTATGGAATACATCGAGGAGCGATGACCGGCGAAAATGCCGGTTAAAATACATTTCACACAAAGTTGTGTAATATTTTGCGCATGTTTGTGTGCTGTGATTGCATACTAACACATAAAAAGATGGATGTAAAGGGATTTTTGGAACCAATTTAAGCACAAACGTTTGGGTAAATTAGAGCAGGAGGATTTCCCTATGACATTAAAGGAAATCGCGCAAATGGTAAACGTATCGCCTTCCACTGTTTCCAGAGTGCTGAACAAGCACGACAAGTACGCGAGCAAGGAAGTGCGCGAACGCATACTTCAGATTGCGCAGGAAACAGGGTATGTGCCCAACACAAGCGCACGCGATTTGCAGCAAATGGCCAGCAATCTCAAAGGAAACTTCGCCTGCATATTCGCGCGCTCCAGCGACAACGATCAGTTCTTCTTTTCGATATTCAACGCGATTCAGGCCGAAGTAAATAACAACGGTTATGCGATCAAATATACGATTTCGCTGGGGAATTCGGATTTAGCGTCATATTCCACGATGATCAACCATGCGTCGGACATCGACGGCGTGTTTGTGCTTGGCCGATCCGCCAATCAGGAGCACATGCAGATCAATGAAATCCATCCTAACGTGGTCTATGTTGGAATAAATCCCCAGGCGGCGCAAATTGACCAAATACTTTGCGACGGGTATAAAATGGCCGAAAATTCCGTGGAATACCTGTATTCGCTGGGACACAGAAAAATCGGGTATATCGGCGAGATTCAAAAAGAGATCCGTTTCGAGGGGTATTTGCACAAGATTAAGAAATTGGGCCTGTCCACGGAATATTGCGCCGATATTCCATTATCCATCGACGGAGGATACCAGGGGGCAAAAGAACTGATACAAAGCGCGTCCCGGCCAACGGCCGTGTTTTGCTGTAACGATTATGTCGCGATCGGCGCGGTCCGCGCTGTAACGGAAGCGGAGCTCTGTGTTCCCAATGATATTTCCATACTGGGCATCGACGATATCGAGATGTCCCGGTTTATGAACCCTATGCTTACGACCACCCATGTGCCCCGCGAAGAAATGGGGCGATTCGCCGTCGCCATGATGCTGGACCGTATACGTCAGGGGCATTCCCTGCCGATCAAAGCCGAGTTTCCTTTTCATATAATGGAACGGGAAACCTGCGCAAGCGTTGACTGTTCCGCCGAATGAATACGGAAATGTCATCCGCGCGCAAAGAAGGAGCCGGTATAGGCCCAAGAAAGGATTTGAGGTACTAAAATGAAAATGCACGCAAGAACGGCGATCAACGCGGAGTCCCTTGTACAGACGGATATCGACGGATATCAGGTCATTACCGAAGCCGCGGTTTCAAACGGCGGGTCGGGGAAGTATCCTCCCGCTACCAGATTGGCGGTTGCGGCGCTTTTAAACTGCTCGCTTTCGAGCGTAAAATATTTCCTGGAGGCGAAAGACATTCCCACCGACCGCCTTGCATTGGAGTTTGCAGGCAATATCGAGGAGGGGATCTATACGGATATGCGCTTTGATCTGACGCTTCCTCCGGAGTTGCCGCCCCAGTATCATCGCGCGATTCAAAAGATATTGAATACTTGTTCGGTGAAGAAAATCATGAAAAACCTGCCGGAAATAGAAGTGGTATTGAAATAGCTTTGATTTTGGCAGGGACAGAAATTACGGGGCGGGCAAACGCGCCGGCGGCGCGTTTGCCCATCCGCTTTTCGAAATCTCCTTGAAGATATAATCAACTACAAGAACCACCCGTTGGGTGGTTCTTGTAGTTCAGTGTATCGGCAAACCCTCCCCGGGGGGGTGTGGGGGATTCACAAATCCCCCACATTTAATCCAATTTGACGACATGTGCGTCAAATTGGTGGAAAAAATGCCGCCATGAGCGGCATTTTAACCCACAGAAAACCCATCGGCAAAGTCCGCAGGA
>JAEWWD010000258.1 GCA_023396535.1 Bacillota bacterium | reverse complement strand
CTATATAGCCGAGCTGACCGGCGCGCAAGCCGCGGACGGCTTTACGACGGGCATACCGGAAGACCAGATCGCGTGCGTCGTCATCGACTGCGGAGGCACTGCCCGCTGCGGCGTATATCCCAAAAAGCGCATCCCGACAGTTAACCTTATGGCCATAGGCCCGAGCGGCCCGCTTGCGAAGTTCATCACCGAAGACATCTATGTTTCCGGCGTAGCAAAGGAAGACGTAACATACGCCGGGGAAGGGGAGGCGCCCATCGTGCAGAATACAAAGGCAGGCTCCGACAGCAAACAGGCAGAAACTGCTTCCAATGAGAAGTCCGGCTTACTGGTGCGCATCGGCCGTGCGGTCGGCCGCGTAGTAGGAAAGTTCTTCCAGGCCGGGCGCGATACCATCGATATGGTCATCCGTCACATACTGCCGTTCATGGCGTTCGTGGCCATGATCATCGGCATTATACAGGGCTCCGGCCTGGGCGACGTCATCGCTAAGTCCATATCTCCGTTCGCCGGTTCCCTGATCGGCATGCTCGTCATTTCGTTTATCTGCGCGATCCCCGTCATTTCGCCGATCATAGGGCCGGGCGCCGTTATTGCGCAGGTTGTCGGCGTGCTGGTAGGCGAACAGATCGGCCGCGGCGCCATCAATCCGTCCTTCGCGCTGCCCGCGCTGTTCGCGATTGACGCGCAGGTCGGCTGCGACTTCATCCCCGTCGGCTTGTCGTTGGGCGAAGCGGAACCCGAAACCATCAGCGCAGGCGTGCCGGCCGTGCTGTTCTCCCGCATGATTACCGGCCCCATTGCCGTGGTCATCGCATACCTGTTCAGCTTCGGGCTGTATTGAGCAAAGGGGAACTGAAATGGCATACAGGACGATTGTAACAGGAATTGGCGAACTGGCGCCGGAAATGGCCGAACAGGGGCTGGTCATCGTGTTTAATGAAAACGCTCCTGCGGAGCTTGCGGATTTATCCATTCTGCATACATCCGCGCAGTTGGATCGCGGCGTAGAGCCGGGAGACCGGGTGAAGTTCGGCGGCAATGCATACACCGTTACCGCCGTGGGAGAAGAGGCCAACTATACGCTGGGCAAAATGGGCCACTGCACATTCTGCTTTGACGGCACTGACCAGGCCGAGCTCCCCGGGCAGATCGTCCTTTCGGGCGGCGGGCTGCCCACCGTGCAGGTAGGCGACCCCTTCGAAATTCATTTTCAATGACGGGAAACCGCCGTAATTTTTGAACAAGAGTGAGGAGTAACAAGCAATGATTGGTATGAACTACAAGCTTCAGGAGTTAGAGAAGGCCAAAACTCCAATTCTCGCCGGCATCGTGGGTGCGGGCCAAATGGGACGCGGCATGGTAGGCCAGATGATGTCCATGAAAGGTATGCGCCCGGCCGTCGTGGTGGATATTGTTTTGAGCAATGCGAAAGACGCCTACAATCATGCGGGCCTCACTGAAAACAAGGATTATGCGGTTGCAGAGACCATTGAAGAGGGGAACAGTCTCCTCGCGGAAGGGAAATTTGTCGCCACCGCCAACAATGAGCTGGCCACGAAGTGCGCGGCGATTCACTGTGCCGTGGACGCGACGGGCGTGCCCGAGGTGGGCGCCAAAGTGGCCATAGACGCGATCAACAACAAAAAGCATATCGTCATGCTGAATGTGGAGACGGACGTCTGTATCGGCCATATCCTGTATAAGCTGGCATCCAACGCCGGCGTCGTCTATACGGGGTCGGCCGGCGACGAGCCGGGCGCCGTCATGGAGCTATTTGATTTCGCCGACGCGCTGGGCTTTGAGGTGAGAGTCATCGGCAAAGGCAAAAACAACGTCATCGATTACGATTGTACGCCGGAGACGGTCGCCGAGGAGGCCAGGCGAAAGGGCGCGAGCCCCAAAATGATTTGCGCCTTCAAGGATGGCACCAAGACCATGGTGGAAATGACGGCTATGGCGAATGCGACCGGATTTCTACCGGACGTCATGGGTGCGCACGGCGCCGCCGGCACCGTTAAGGAACTTCCGGACGTTCTGAGCCTGAAGAGCGAGGGGCGCGGCGGCGTGCTCAATAGCTACGGGGTGGTGGAATACATCAACGGCGTAGCGCCGGGCGTGTTTATCATCATCGCGAGCAGCCAGCCGGATATACAGCACGAACTGCAGTATCTGAGCATGGGCGCGGGTCCGAATTACTGCCTGTACCGGCCGTATCATCTGACCAGCCTGGAGACGCCCCTTACCGTAGCGAAGGCCTGCATCGACCATGTACCCAGCATCATACCGCGCGCCGGTCTTATCGCGGAGACGGGCACCGTGGCAAAGGTGGATCTCAAAGCCGGACAAAAACTGGACGGCATAGGGGGCTTCACGGTCCGCGGCACGTTCATCAAGGCTGACGAGGCGCGGGAAAAACGCGTACTTCCCATGGGACTTGTCAACAAGAATACGGTTATGGTGCGCGATGTAAAGAAAGGCGAGCTTGTCACATATGATGACGTTTCTCTGGATGAAAGCTCCCTGATGTTGCAGTTGCGCAAGCTGCAGGATGCGTTGTTCGTTTAAACATACGCGCTTTCTCTCTCTTTTTTCCTGCGGCTTTTCCTCCCCTGGAGCGTGTCTCCGGGGGAGGAGATTTTTCCGGTCAACAAATACAAAGGCCCGCCTACGTATGCAGCGGGTCGGATAGGGGGTTCACATGTACGCCAGACAAACTACCATTCTCAACAGAACCGGATTGCACGCCCGCCCGGCGTCATCGTTTGTAGCCGCGGCCGGCAAATTTCAATCCGACATCAAAGTTCATAAGCTCAATTCGGACGGGGAAACGGTGAAAATGGGTCCCGCAAAATCGATTGTATACATTCTGGCTATGCAGTTGAATAAAGGGACGCGCATCAGCATCGAGGCCGACGGACCGGATGAGGCGAACGCCGTGGATACGCTGGTGGCGCTGGTGGAATCCGGCTTTGGCGAATGATAGCTTATTCGGCAAGCAATAGCTTTGCGCAGTCGATATCCGTAATCAGCACATTGATGTATCTTCCGGCCAGCGCTCCTTTGATTGCGTTGGCCTTTTTCACACCGCCCGCCACGCCGATGGACCAGGGGACGCGGCGCAGGCTTTCGATGTTGATGCCGATGACGCGCTGATTGTGCTCGTACAGCGCGAGATTGCCGTATTGATCAAAATAGCGCATGCAGATATCGCCGCAAATGTGGTGGCGGTGCAGATCTTCTATCATTTCGCGGCTGAAATATCCGGCCGCGATGATGGTGGAACTCTCATCCGGTGCGCCTATGCCGCTGAGCGCTACCTGCAGATCGTCCGTACGCGCGAGCACACGGGCGATACTTTCCTCCTGCAACAGCTCGTTTTTTGCCTGCATACGCGATACCATGGCGGGCGCATGCAACGCAAGGGATATGCCGCCGAACGCCTTGGCCATGGATTCGGCAAGAAAATTGGAGTATAGCTCCGTGGACGCTTCTCCGATACCGCCTACCAAAGGGATGAATGTCAGGTCGCGCAGGTAATCCGCCGTGATGTGCGGAATGATGTGCGCGAGTGTGGTGCCCATGGATACGCCCACCGAATAGCCGTCCTTCAATATGCGTTCGAGATACTGCGCGGCCATGCGGCCAATCTCGTTCTGCAAAAGCTCCCGGTCTTCGTAGGACTCTGTCAGTATTGCTTCTTTCAGACCGTATTTCTTTTCCAGTTGTTGTTCTAAGTCAAAGTGATTGCGGCCGGTCAGGTCCGCAAGTATGATGCGCACAATGCCCCGCTCCCGCGCGTTGGACAAAAGCCGGGATACCGTCGGACGCGATAGATCCATAATGGAGGCAATCTCGCGCTGCCCAAGATCCTGATTATAATACAGATCGCAAACCTTGAGCATCATACGTTCGTCATCCACAACCCGTTTCATGCGCCGACTGCCGCCTTCCCCTTGCTACTCTGACAATAGTATAAACTATTTTGACATTTGTGCAAATGATTTTCTTATGGCGAAAAACCTCCTATCTCAAAATGCAGATGATTTCTTAATGTGGGACGAATACCTGAAAAACCGCTTTCTGCCCGATCGCAGCTTTTGTGCAAGCCGCCGTTGCTTCTTTCTCAGCGCATTGCGCTGGGGTCCGATAGGTTGCGCCTATGACGGGACTTCACGTAAACTTTTCGAAAGCTTGTGTTTAAAATGAAAGTAAATATATACGATAATATCAAAAACGAAAGTACTAAAATTGAAAGATTCCCCGAAAAACGGCGAAAATTGATGTATCGAAATGATCCGGGCATGACCGATATGTTGCGAAAAAAAGTTTGTCAAGCATCACAAAGTTGGCTATAATAAAACCAACAGTGGGCTCATGGACGAGAATAACAGCTCCAGAAGCAGCAGCACGAACTATCATTCTGATGAATAGGAGTATTCAAAATGCAGAATAAGTATGTAATTGGATATGATGGTGGAACAGGTGGCGTCCGCGCCGGCATATATGATCTGTCCGGCAATGAACTCGCTTTTGCATCCATAGAATATACGACCTATCACCCGCATTCCGGTTGGGCGGAACAGGTCCCCGCGGACTGGTGGGATTGCTTTGCCACGGCGACGCGCGAAGCAATGAAAAAGGCCGGCGTTGTCAAAGAAGATATTGTGGCCATGTCCTACGACGTTACCTGCTGCAGCGTGCTGCTCTGCATGAAGGATGGTGCGCCCTTAAGGAATTCCCTGATCTGGATGGATGTACGTTCCGCCAAGGAGGCGGAGCTCATCGCTTCCACCGGTAACCCGGCGCTCAAATTCAACGGCTTTGGCAACGTATCCGCGGAATGGATGCCCTGCAAGGCGCTTTGGCTGAAGAAGAACGAGCCGGAAAACTATAATAAGGCAGAGGTCGTATGCGAGTACTCGGATTGGATCGGGTACAAGCTGACCGGCAAATGGGCGGCCAATCTTTCCAATATATCCTGCCGCTGGTATTATGACAATCGCAACGGCGGGTTCCCCGCCGATTTATACGAGCAAATAGGCCTGGGGGATGTTCTTGCAAAATTCCCGCAGCAGATCAACTATCTCGGTGATAGCATGGGAACGCTTACGCCCGAAGCCGCCGCGCATCTTGGCCTGTCCGAGAGCACCATCGTAGGCCAGGGCGGCGTGGACGCTTGGGTGGCAAACATAGGGCTGGGCGTGGTCGCAAAGGGCAAGGTGGCGTTGATCACCGGTTCCTCCCATCTCATCTCCTGCCTGACGGATACGTTTGAATATGTAAAAGCGGGTTTCTTCGGCCCTTACCCGGATACGGTGGTGCGCGGCCTGGGCTTGGTGGAAGGCGGCCAGACGTCCTCGGGTTCCATACTCGCATGGTATAAGCGTACTCTGTGCAAGGATCTTGAGGGCAAAGAGGAAAGCGCATACGATATACTCAACCGCGCCGCCGAGCAGCTTCCGCCGGGGGCGGACGGCCTGCTGATATTAGATTGGTGGCAGGGCAACCGTACGCCATATACCGATCCGAACGTGCGCGGCATGATTTACGGCTTATCCCTCGGCCATACGCAGGCGCATATTTACCGCGCCATCATGGAGGCGGTGGCCTTCGGTACGGAAAACGTATTCGACTCCTTCCGTAAGGCCGGGTATACGGTGGATGAAGTATATATGGGCGGCGGTACGACCAATTCGGATCTGTTCATGCAAATCCATGCGGACGTATCCAACGTCGTAATCAATGTGCCTAAGAACCCGCAATCCGCAACGCTGGGCTCCGCCATACTCGCGGCCGTCGCGGCAGGGCTGTATCCTACTCTGGACGAAGCTGTGGCGCATATGGTGCAGTTCAAAAAGCGTATTGTGCCTAACCCCGAGAATCACGAGAAATATAAGAAGATTTTCGCGCAATACCAGAAGGCGTACGAGCAATGCGGTGCATGGATGAAGGAGACTACCGCCTGTTTCAGGGAGCTGTAAATGAAATATACCCTGTCCCTGTACGAAAAGGCGATGCCGGACGGCATGCCTTTGTACGAAAAGCTGATTGCCTCCCGTGATTGCGGATTCGACAGCATGGAGCTGTGCGTGGATCTCAACCCCGAACGCGGAGCGCGGCTGAACTGGACGGCGCAGGAGCGCCGCTCCCTTTCCGATTTCCTGATAGACAACGGCATGCGGATCGCGACGTTTTCACTGAGCGCCCTGCGCGCATGCCCTCTGGGGGAGCTGGATACCAATCAAAACGCCCGGGCATTGGACATGCTCGAAAAAAGCGCTTGGATGTGCTGCGATATCGGCTCCCAGATCATACTGATCAATGGGTACGACGTGTATGCAACACCCTCTGTACCTGAAACGGTGGAGCGTTTTGGGCGGAACATCGCAAAGGCCGCGGAGATTTGCGCAAGCTATGGCGTAGTACTTGCCATTGAGAATGCGGAGCGTTCCTTTATGGACCGTTTCAGCAAGGTGGCGGAGTGGGTCCGGCGTATTGACAGCCCATATTTGCGCATATACGGCGATATCGGCAATACGTTCAATGCGTTTGAGGGCGACGCGGAGCTTGCTCTGGCGGATTTTGAAGAAGGGCGCGGTATCACAGCGGCCGTACATTTGAAGGACACCATGCCGGGTGAATATCGCTTCACGCGGTACGGCGAAGGACATGTCGATTTCAGGCGGTCCGTACAAAAGTGCCTGGATATCGGTGTGCGCATGTATACGGCGGAACTGTTTTACCGGGAACAACTGAATTGGCGTGAGGAAGCGATGCGCGTCAACGCATTCCTGCGCGGCTTCTTTGCGGCATAGAGAAAGGCAGTTACATGATCGAACGTCTGAAAAAGGAGCTTCGGGAGCTCACCGAATTGACCGGCATATCGTCCCGCGAGGACGAGGTGGTCCGGTATATGTATGACAAGTTCAGGGAGACCACCGGCGACGTATCGGTGGATATGCTGGGCAATGTCACGGCCGTATTTAAGAGCGGCAAGCCGGATGCGCAGCGCATACTCCTGTTCGCCCACATGGATGAAGTGGGCCTGATGGTCAAAAAGGTGGAAGGCAACGGCTTTTTACGGCTGGAGCGTCTTACGGCGGTCAACAGTCACATTATAGAGGGCACCGTGTTCCACGTGCGTACGCACGGCGGCAAAGCCGTGAAAGGTATCGTGGGCGCGAAGTCGCACCATTTCATGTCAGCGGCGGATAAATCCCGTGTGCCGGAGCTTTCGGAGCTGTTTCTGGATATCGGCTGCACCAGCAAGGAGCAGGTGAACGCACTGGACATCACGGAAGGCTGCGTCGTCAGCTTCGCGCACAGCTTTACGGAGCTTGCGAACGACATCATTTCCACAAAATCACTGGACGACCGCGCGGGGCTGCTGGTGCTGCTGGAACTGGCACGATATCTCAAGGGGAAATCGATCTCCGCGGATTACTATCTGGTCGCGAGCGTGCAGGAGGAGTTCAATATCCGGGGCATCATGCCCGCCGCGCGCGCGGTGGACGCGGATATCGCGATAGGCCTGGATATTACCCCCGCCGGCGATACGCCGGATATCGGCGGAGCAACGGACGTGCGCCTGGGGAGCGGGCCGGCGTTTACCTACCTGAATTACCATGGGCGCGGCACGCTCAACGGCATAGTGCCCAATGAGGCGCTGGTGCATTTTCTGGAGCGGACATGCGAAAAGAACGGCATCCCCTACCAGCGGGAGGTCTGCAGGGGGCTCTTGACGGAAACGGCGTATGTCGCGATTTCCGGAACCAAGGGCGTGGCTACGGCGAGTATCTCTATACCGACGCGGTATGCCCATACCCCTGTCGAAACCGCCAGCCTCAAAGACATGCAGTCCACGATCAAGCTGTTGACGTGTTTTGCGGATGCATGGGATCCGTCCTATACCCTTAAGAAGATCGTGCTGTAAAATAACGCAGGCTGCCGGAATGCCGACAGCCCGCATTGGATCGCGTGAGAGATTACAATTTGATCTCGAAACAATCCGCTTCCTTGAAATTTTCAATATGGAAATCATTCATGTAGGCTCTTTCCGGCAGCACGATCAGGGCGTGCAGGACGGGCTCGGATTTGGGCAGCGGGCAGAGATGCCACACGCCGGGGAGCATCGTGACGATGACGCCCTTGGGCACCAGGAATACCTTGGTGGCGGCGGGGTCCGGCGTTCCGCCGTTCGCGGGCGCGACATGCAGGATGAAGTCGTCATTGACCGCCATGATCGCCTCGCAGGTGGTATTGTGGTATTCCGCACAGCTGATCACCATTTTCTCCGGCTTTTTCACTGCGATGGGGGAGAAGCCGATGGGAAGGTCTCCCTGGTAATAGTAGCGGGAGCTGTCCCTGTAGAAGGTATGGAGTTCACCGCTCAAAGAGGGGCCTTCCGGGTTCAGCACGGACGTGAATGTTCCAAATGGTGCAAAGGCTTCCATAGTGAGAGGTTCAGGTTTGATAACACGCATATGCGAACGCCTCCTGTTTTTGTTAATTAGACTATAGCACAGCGCGCGTGCTTGTCAACTTGAGGCGATCAAAATAGAAGACGGTATGCAATTGATAACAGGAAACGGTATGCATATATTAACAAACCGATACCATGTTGACAAAAGTCCACCGTTTGATATAATCTCTGATGTACTGCCATACGGGCGGTTGCGTATGTGGAACCGTAACCCGTTTGTCAAAGAAGCGCGGTGGAACACGGCTTGGGCGGCTTGGCGCGTATAACCCGTAAATCCAGATCGATACACTGCTCAAACGCATTCCATAAGAAATCGTTATATATTGCGGCGTTGCCGCTGTAAAGTATCAGTGAAGGGGGGATACGTATGTCGGATCGGTTTGTCATAGGCTGCGACTTTGGCACGCTTTCCATGCGCAGCGCGCTTGTGCGCTTGCGCGACGGCGCCATCGTTGCGGAAGAAGTCTATACGTATCCCGCGGGCGTAATTACGGACAGCCTCAACGGCATGAAGCTGGAAGGGCCTGGCTGGGCGCTGCAGGACCCTGACGACTATATCGCCGCGCTGTGCCATTGTATTCCGTCGGTTCTGCGTTCTTCCGGAATCGCTCCTGGCGATGTGATTGCCATCGGCGTGGATTTTACGACCTGCACCGTGATGCCCGTGACCGAAGACGGCAGGCCGATGTGCCAGTTGCCGGAATATCGCAAGCGTCCCCACGCGTGGGTCAAGCTGTGGAAAAACCATACCGCATTGAAAGAAGCGGACGAGATCACGGAATACGTTCAAAAGAACGGATTGGATGTGCTGGATTATTATGGCCTTCGGGCATCTTCCGAATGGCTGTTTCCGAAGATTTGGGAGGTCCTGCGCAAAGACCCCGAGATTTATGAAAAGGCCTACACATTTCTGGAAGGCGGGGATTTTGTAGTATACAAGCTGTGCGGCCGCATCGTGCGCAGCGGCGTGTTTGCGGCGGCCAAGGGCTTCCACGATAACAAAACAATGCGTTTTCCCAGCCGGAATTTTTTCCGTGGCCTGGATGCGCGGCTTGAGAACATTGTGGAAGATAAGCATCTGACCAATGTCGTTCCCGTCGGGACTCCGGCCGGGCGGCTGACGGCCGAGATGGCGCACAAGCTGGGCTTGCATGAAAATGTGGTCATCTGCTCCTCCCATGCAGATGCAGCCTGCACGATGCCCGGCGTGGGTATCGTGGAGCCTAACGTTATGACGCTTGTCATGGGTACCTCGCTCTGTCATATGATGCTTTCCGAGCACCTGGAAAAAATTCCCGGAATGAGCGCGGCGTATTTTGAAGGCGTCATACCAGGGTATTATTGTTATGAGGCGGGGCAGAGCGCGGTAGGCGACATTTTTGACTGGTTCTGTTCCGGGTTCCTGCCGGAATCGTATTCGGCTGAAGCAAAAGCGCGTGGAATTCACGTCATGCAGCTTATGAATGAAAAGGCCGGCGCGCTCAAAGTTGGCGAAAGCGGCGTACTGGCGCTGGATTGGATGAACGGCAACCGCAGCATATTGCAGGACTCCAACTTGACCGGGCTTCTTATTGGATTAACGCTTTCCACCAAACCGGAGGAGGTCTACAGGGCGCTGCTGGAATCCACCGCATTTGGCACAAAGGTAATACTGGATCAGTTTTCCGATTATCGTGTGCCGATCGACTCGCTTTACGCATGCGGAGGCCTGGCGCAGAAGAACGAAGTGCTGATGCAGATATTTGCGGACGTCTTGGGCATGCCGATCAAGGTGAGCGCGGTCAAGCAGGCGTCGGCCATGGGTACCGCCATTATGGCGGCGGTCTGTGCGGGCCCTGAGCTTGGCGGTTATGCAGATTACGCGCAAGCCGTGTCCGCTATGGTGCCTCCGCCCTCGAGAGAATACCGGCCGGTTCCGCAAAATGTGGAACAATATAAAAAGCTGTTTGCGATCTATCGTGAGCTGCATGACAGCATGGCCCGGGAGGGCAGCCCCGTCAAGCGCCTGCTGGACATCCAGCGAGGATAGGCGGAACGAAATATCGATGTTGCCTGCCATACGGCGGATAACATAAACAACATACTTCAAGGAGGAAAAATCATGAAAAAATTGCTCGCTCTGCTCATGGCCGTGACCATGATCGTAATGGTAGCCGGCTGCACCGCGCCCACGCCCGCTCCCGCTGCTACCGAAGCGCCTGCGGCCGCGACTGAAGCGCCCGCCGCTACCGAAGCGCCCGCTCCCGCCGATAAGGTGTATAAGATCGCGACCGTCGTCAAGCTGACCGGCGTTGCTTGGTTCGACAGGATGGAAGAAGGCGTCAATCAGTTCGCCGCCGATACCGGCATGGACGCTTGGCAGACCGGCCACTCCACCGCAGACCCCGCTGAGCAGGTTCGTATCATCGACGACCTCATCGCACAGGGCGTTGACGCCATCTGCGTAGTCCCGAACTCCACCGAATCCCTTGAGGCCGTTCTGAAGAAGGCCATGGATGCCGGCATCGTCGTCATCGCGCATGAGGCTTCCAACATCCAGAACGCCAACTACGACATCGAAGCGTTCGACAACACCGAATACGGCAAGCACTTCATGGGAATGCTCGGCGAAATGATGGGCGGCAAGGGCCAGTACACCACCTTCGTCGGTTCTCTGACGGCTACCTCCCACAATGAGTGGGTCGACGGTTCCACCGCGGTGCAGACTGAGAAGTACCCGGATATGGAGCTCGTTCAGAACAAGAACGAGAGCACCGAGAACATCGACAACGCCTACAACAAGACTCTTGAGCTGCTCAAGGCTTACCCGAACCTCGTTGGCTTCCAGGGCTCCGCTATGACGGACGTCGTGGGCGTTGGCAAGGCGATCGACGAAATGGGCAAGCAGGATAGCACGGTCGTCATCGGCACCTCGCTCGTCTCCGTTGCTGGCCAGTACCTCGAGACCGGCGCTATCGACAAGATCTCATTCTGGGATCCCGCCAAGGCCGGCTACGCCATGAATGAGCTGGCTCTGATGATCCTTAAGGGCGAGACCCCCTCGGACGGCATGAGCCTCCAGGCGGAAGGCTACCAGAACCTCAAGCTCGTCGGCAAAGTGTTCTACGGCTCTGCGTGGATCGATGTCGATAAGAGCAACATGGGCGATTACAGCTTCTAATTCGTCCACCGGCGCGTAATGCAAGAAAAAGCCCGGCCGGTCTTAAGGCCGGCCGGGCTCAAAGTAGCACTAAAGTGAGAAATGACGGATTGGCGAAAACCGTCGGGCATCCGGGCTGAATTTATTAATCGGGTACCTGACGCAGGGCGCCGGATGACTGCTGTAAAGTGCTTCCGATTTCACTTTCCGGCGGTTTCATTTTTTCAGGACCATTTTGTATTATAATAATTGGAAGAGCGCCATTTTCACGTTATACTGGACTCATAAAATTATTTTATCGGCGCTGTATTGCTGCGGTTCGAAAAGGAAGGAATGTATATGCGAAAACCCTTTATCAAGCTAACGGGCATATCCAAATCCTTTGCGGGCGTCCATGCGCTCCAGGATGTTGATATGACCATTTACGAAGGGGAGATCCGTTGCCTGGCCGGAGAGAACGGCGGCGGTAAATCCACGCTTATCAAGGTCATTTCCGGCTTCTATACGCCGGATAAAGGTGAAATTGAAATAGCGGGGAAGGTATTCCATAAGCTGACGCCCCTACAGGCCATACACGAGGGTATTCAGATCATCTATCAGGATTTCTCCATATTTCCCAACCTGACGGTTGCGGAAAATATTGGGCTCAGCCTGGAAAGGCTGCATGGCAAGAAGCTGGTGGATTGGCCGTCCATCAAGAAGAATGCGCAGCGGGCGCTGGATATGATCGATATTCACATCGATCTCGACGCGCAGGTGGGCGGGCTTTCCGTTGCGGACCGACAGCTTGTGGCTATCTGCAGAGCGCTTCTGCAGGACGCCAAGCTGCTCGTCATGGACGAACCCACGACGGCGCTTACCCGCAAAGAGGTGGACAGCCTGTTTGCCGTGGTGCGCGATTTGCAGAAGAAGGGTATTTCGATACTGTTCGTCAGCCATAAGCTGGAGGAAGTGTTCGAAATCGCGGAAGAACTTACAATACTGCGCAACGGCAAAAAGGTAATCGAAGGGCCGATGAAGGACTTCGACCGGGAGAAATTCATTTATTACATGACCGGCCGAAATATAGAGACTTCATGCTTTGTGGGTCCCACAGTTACTGATGGCGAGCCGTTGCTGAAAGTGGAAGGTATCGGGATCAGAGACCTGTTTGACGATATCTCATTCGAGCTGTACCCGGGCGAAATCATTGGCATTACGGGACTTCTGGGCTCGGGGCGCAGCGAGCTTGCGCGGGCGTTGTTTGGCCTCGAAAAAATTCAAAAGGGGCGTCTTCTCGTAAATGGTTCCCCTGTGAAGCCGGGTTCTGTGAAGGATGCGATTAAGCACGGCATCGCCTATGTGCCGGAGGATCGGTTGACGGAAGGCCTGTTTTTGCCGCATTCCATCAACAACAACACCGTCGCGGCTACCGTAGACAACGTGCTTGGCAAGGGCAGGCTCATCAGCAAGCAGAGAACGCGTGAACGTACCAAGGAATGGATCGACGAGCTAAGCATCGTCACCCCTTCGGGCGAACTGCCGGTACAGAGCCTCTCCGGCGGCAATCAGCAGCGCGTAGTGCTTGCGAAGTGGCTTTCCACAAAACCTAAAGTGCTTATTTTGAACAGCCCCACCGTCGGCGTCGATATCGGCTCCAAAACTGATATTCACGCGTATGCCAGAAAGCTGGCCGGACAGGGGATGGGCGTTATCATCATATCCGACGATATTCCCGAAGTTTTGGATAACTGCAATCGCGTGCTGGTTATGAGAAAAGGCAGAATCGTCGGCCGTATGAATACCTGTGAGCTTACGCCCGAAATCGTATCTCACAAGCTGAGCGAAGCGTAAGGAGGGGGAACAGAATATGAATACAAACTCCCCTGTAAAAAAGCTCTTGAAAAGAAATGAATTCTATGTCGCGCTGGCCGTATTGGTACTGTGCCTGATCATAGGGCTGCGCAGCCCCGTATTCTTTACGGCGAATAACCTGGTGGATATATTAAAGGCCGCGGTTGTCAACGGCATCATGGTATACGCGGTCATGCTGGGCATCATCGCGGGCGGCATAGACGTTTCGTTCCCTGCGATTGCCGTCTGCTCCATGTATATCACCAGCAAGCTGTGCGCTACTATCTCGTACAACGGTTCCGTCGTCTGGCCCATATTGCTGGCCTGCGTGATAGGTGTTACGCTGGGCACCGTCAACGGCCTGATCATTGCGCTGTTCAAGCTGCCGGCGTTCATCGTGACGCTGGGCACCTCCAGCGTATTTCACGGGCTGTTGATCTCCCTGCTGGGCGCAAAACCCGTCAACCGCCTGACCCCGCCCATGGAGGCCATGAGCAAGGCGGAGATTTTCCATGTGCAGGGCGAGAACTATACATCGATATTGCCGGTAACATTCTGGTTCCTGCTGGGCATTATACTCATCGTATATTTGCTGCTCAAATATACGATGCTGGGACGCAGCATTTACGCGCTGGGCGGAGACCGGGTTTCCGCTGAGCGCGCCGGCTTCAACATCAAGGGCATCACCATTTTCGTATATTCCTTCATAGGCTTCGCGGCCGGTCTTGCCGGCATCACGCACACCATACAGGCGCGAACCTGCGTGCCTACCGACCTGATGGGCAGCGAGCTTATCATCATAGCCGCTGCGGTACTTGGCGGCACGAATATTGCGGGCGGCAAGGGCACCGTGCTGGGGACAACGCTGGGCCTCGCGCTGATCACGATCGCGCGGAACAGCCTGATACTGATGGGCATTCCGCCTACGGCGCAGCGTGCGGTGGTGGGACTGATCATCGTCATCGGTACCGGCGTATCTTCGTATCAGGCCATGAAGGAAGCAAACAAGATCCCCAAGGTTATGGATGATGTACCCGTGAAGGAGGGTTGACAGTGGAACGGCAGAATAACGTAAACGAGCCTAAAAAGAGACTGCCGATCGGTCTGAGCGGCATCCGCAGCGATTTGCTGTTTGACGGCAATCTTGTGCGGCTGAGCGTGATCATGGTCGTATCGTTTGTATTGATGGCGCTGCTCAATCCCGAGCTTTACCTTACCAGCAAGAATTTCATGTCCATGGCGTATCAGTTCCCTGAAATCGGGCTGTTCTCCATTGGCGTCATGATCGCCATGCTGATGGGCGGCATTGATCTTTCCGTACTGGGCATTGGCAACCTGAGCGCCATAGTTTCCGCATATACCATGATCGCGCTGGCGCCCTCTATGGGCAATTTCGGCGCCATTGTCGTGGGAATACTGGTGGCGTTGACTGTGGGCTTGGCCTGCGGTGCGCTCAACGGTTTCCTGGTCGCGAAAGTAGGCATTCCCGCCATGCTTGCGACATTGGGCACATTGGAAATGTACTCCGGTATCGGTATTTTCCTCACCAGCGGTTCCGCGGTGTTCGGCCTTCCCGAGGGGTATGAGATCATCGGCGCGGGCAAGCTGCTGGGCATCCCCATTCCGACGGTCATATTCATAGTGGTTGCCGGTCTGTGTACGCTGGTGCTTCAGAAAATGAAATTTGGTCTGGAAATATATCTGTTGGGCACTAACGAGAAAGCGGCGCGCTTTACAGGCATCGCCACCAAAAGAGACGTCATCAAGGCGTTTATGCTCGGCGGCCTGCTCTCGGCGATTGCCGGCGTTATCATGTCCTCGCGTACCATCTCCGCAAAAGCCGACTACGGTTCATCCTACACGCTGCAGTGCATTCTCGTGGCGGTGTTGGGCGGCGTAAATCCGAGCGGCGGCTTTGGAAAGGTGACGGGCGTCGTCATGGCGATACTGACGCTGCAGTTCCTTTCGAGCGGCTTCAATATCATGCGCGCGGACTCATATTTCAAGACATTCGTATGGGGCGCGGTGCTAATCGCGACGCTGATCATCAACTATTACGGCAATAAAAACAGGGAGCACAGAAAAAAGACGGCTGCTGCTGCAAAATAAGCCGGCTCACAGTCGATACTAAACACACAAGGAGGCGTCATTCCATGCAGAGATTGTTAAACAAACCTGAAAATTACGTGGATGAAATGCTCAAAGGCGTATTGGCCGCGCATCCGGACAAGGTCAAAATCATAAACGATGACCTTCGTTGTTATGTAACCGCGAAGAAAAAGCCCGGCAAGGTTGGCATCGCCACGGGCGGCGGCTCCGGCCATCTGCCTTTGTTCATGGGCTATGTGGGAGACGGCATGCTGGACGGCGCGAGCATCGGCGGCGTATTCCAGTCCCCCAGTGCGGATCAGATGCTCCAGATTACCAAGGAAATCGACAGCGGCGCCGGCGTGCTGTACATTTACGGCAATTACGGCGGCGATATCATGAACTTCGATATGGCAAAGGAAATGGCGGAGTTCGAAGATATCAAGGTCATGCAGGTCGTGGCGGGCGAGGATGTCGCTTCGGCGCCCAAGGGCAAGGAGAATAAGCGTCGCGGCGTGGCCGGTATATTCTTCGTGTTCAAGTGCGCGGGCGGCGCGGCGGACGCCATGCTTCCGCTTGAGGAAGTTGCGCGTATCGCGCAGAAGGCGGCCGATAACGTTCGCACGATGGGCGTGGCACTTACCCCCTGCATCATACCTGAAAACGGCAAAGCGAATTTTGAAATCGCCCCGGGCAACATGGAAATGGGTATGGGCATCCACGGCGAGCCGGGCATTGAAAAGGCCCCCATTCGTCCCGTGGACGTTATAGTCGGGGAAATGCTGGATCGCATACTGCCCGATCTGCCCTATGAGAGCGGCGACGAAGTGGCGGTACTGGTCAACGGTCTGGGGGCTACGCCGCTTGAAGAGCTGTACATCGTTTACCGCCGCGTGCACGAGATACTGGCCGAAAAGGGCATCAAGGCGTTCAAAGCGTATGTCGGCGAATACGCAACCTCCATGGATATGGCGGGGATGTCCGTCAGTCTGCTCAAGCTGGACGACGAGCTGAAGAAATATCTCTCCATGCCCTGCCGCACGCCTTTTGTATCACAGGAGCAGCTGTAATATGGATACCATTGGCAGACTGGATGTCATCCGCTTCTTTGACAAAGCGTCGGACATCATGGCGGAGAATAAGGATCACCTGACCGAGATGGACGCCGCCCTGGGCGACGGCGATCTGGGCCTGACCATGACCGCCGGCTTTTCCAAAGCAAAAGAGGCCGTTCATGGAACAGACGAGACGGATCTCGGCAAGCTGTTTATGCTGGCCGGTATGACCATCGCCAAGGCGGTGCCTTCCACAATGGGTACGTTGGTCGGTTCCGGCTTCATGAAGGTCGCTAAGGCGCTCAAAGGCGTGGAATCCATGCGGGTCGCGGAGCTTGCCATGTTTGTGGATCAGTTCGTCGTGGGGCTGATGGAGCGCGGCAAGGCAAAACCGGGCGACCGTACCATCATCGACGCCCTGTATCCCGCGGCGCGGTATCTGGAGACGGCGCGCGACGGGGGAGTTCCGCTCGCCGAGGCCGCCACAGCGGCGCTCAAAGCCGCCGAAGACGGCGTGGAGTCCACCAAGAACATGCTGGCCGCATTCGGCCGCGGCGTATTCTTTGGCGACAAAGTGCTGGGTACGCCGGACCAGGGCGCTACGGTGGGCATGTACATCATGCAGGCTTGGAAAGAGACCATTTGCGCTTAAGTACTCACAACGATTAGAAGCAGGGCTGTCTCGGTATTACGAGGCGGCCCTCTTTTGTAATTAGGATAGCTCCAATCGATAAACACGCGGATTTATGTGCGTCTGGTAATTTTTGCGAGGTGATGTATAATAAGAGCACGCGGGTCTGTCCGCCGCCTGAAAAAGCGGATCTGCCATAGAAAATTCATAGTAAGTTTCACATTTTCAGGCTCGAACGGGAAGGGAGTATGGTATGATACTGATAAGCGCGTGCCTGTGCGGCATACACTGCCGTTATGACGGCAGCGCAAGGCCGGACGCCGAACTTGTCGAATTGCTGCAAAACGGCCAGGCTGTGCCTGTTTGCCCCGAACAGCTTGGCGGTCTTGCCACACCCCGCCCGTCCGCTGAAATCATAGGAGGCGACGGCGCGGCGGCGCTGGCGGGAACCGCGAGCGTTATGAGCACGACAGGGGACGACGTTACCACCGCTTTTATAAAGGGCGCGGCGGAAACGCTTCACATGGCCCGCATATGCCGGGCGGAGCGGGCTATACTCAAAGCGAACAGCCCCTCGTGCGGCTGCGGCGCGATATACGACGGCACGTTTTCCGGCGCGTTAAAAGCGGGCGACGGCGTGACGGCCGCCCTGCTCAAACAGCACGGCATACCGGTGGAAGCGAGATAACAGGGACGCGCGAATTGGAAACCGGAGGGAGTACCGATGGAAAACAACACGATACTGGTCATAGACGATGACCGGAACATACTCGAAATCGTAAAGCTCTATCTCACGAAAGAAGGCTTCTCCGTGCAGGTAGGCGAGCGCGGCGATACGGCGCTTGCGCTGTTTCGCGAGGCGAAGCCCGCGCTGGTGGTGCTCGACGTCATGCTGCCGGGGCTGGACGGCTGGAAGGTGCTGCATCAGCTTCGCCAGGAAAGCGATACGCCCGTGATTATGCTCACCGCCAAGGGGGATACGCTGGACCGCGTACAGGGGCTGGATCTTGGGGCGGACGATTATATGGTGAAACCTTTCGACGCGAAGGAACTGCTTGCCCGCGTGAAGGCCGTACTGCGCCGCTCCACCACGCCTGAGGCGGAACGCGTGGTAAGCGCCCCGGGGCTTACGGTGTCACTCGATACCTATGCCGTGGTTTTGGACGACAAGGTCGTTGAAATGCCTCCCAAGGAGATTGAGCTGCTGTACTTCCTTGCGTCGCACGAAGGCAGGGTGTTTACCCGTGAGCAGTTGCTTGAGCAGGTATGGGGATTCGACTTTTTCGGTGATAGCCGCACGGTGGATGTGCATGTCAAGCGTATCCGCGAAAAGCTGGGGGAACGCGAAGCCTGGCAGATCAAGACCGTATGGGGCGTGGGTTATAAATTCGAACTGGCGCGCGATCAGTAACGGACGAGAATCGGACGCGGATGAGGAAGGATCTGTTCAAAACCCTGTTTTCCCGCATGCTGGCGACATACCTGACCGTTATTCTATGCCTTTTGCTGCTGATGGGAATAACGGTTTCCAGTATGTTCCATAACCAGTATTTGCAGGAGGAAGAGCAGTCCCTGCGCCGCGAGGCAGAGAAGATCAATACCATATTGGTTGAAAAATACGTGTATGAGGAAAAGCGGCCTGCCGCCAACGAGGAGCTTCTGACGGTCGCCCGCAAGTATGACGCGCTCATTCAGATCATAGATACGCAGGGCAATATCCGCTCGTTTTATGATGAGGTTTCCGAGGCAAAGTGGGGCGCGCTGGCTGAAGCGCCGACACTGCAGGCGACGGAGACGCCGCCTCGGGTCACCCTGCCGGGGCTGGAGGTCTGGCCGCGGGATTCAACCGCGCGGCTTCTCAAACGTCCTCTTCTGAGCCTTGGCGGTCAGGAGCCTGCGCAATTGAGCGCGCAGGGAATTCTGGTGAACGATTTGTTCATCGGGTTGACGGATATGCCCACGCTTTCCTTGGCCCGTGCCGTCATCAACAACGGCGAACCGGACGGCGTGATATTGATGCACCTTGATATGAGCGCGGTTACGGCTTCCATCACGCAAGTGTATCTCGACGTATTGCTGACCGGGTTGATGGCGGTAGCCGCGGCGGTACTGGCCGTGTATTATCTGACCACGCGCATCACCAGGCCCATCACCGATATGAACAGCATCGTGCAGCGCTACTCCAAGGGCGCGTTCGATTTGCGGCTGAGCGACGAAGGTGCGGATGAGGTCGCACAGCTCGCGAAAAGCTTTAATATAATGGCAAACGAGCTCAACGACCTCGAGCAGATGCGAAGAAGTTTTGTCGCAAACGTCAGCCATGAGCTTCGTTCTCCATTGACCTCCATCAGCGGGTTCCTGGAGGCCATGCAGGACGGCACTATTCCCCGGGAAAAGCATGGGGAATACCTGGCACTGGTCACCGCGGAAACGCGCCGTATGACGGGCATGGTCAATAATCTTCTGGATCTTGCGCGCATGGAGAGCGGGCAGGTTCCGCTTACGCTGACGCAGTTCGATATCAACGAGCTGGCGCTCCGTACACTGATTACGTTTGAAGCGCGAGTTAACCAGAAACGCCTGGATGTCGAGCTGGACCTCATGCAGCCGCATTGTTTTGTGGAAGCGGACGCGGACCAGATCGCGCAGGTGCTGCGCAATCTGATTGACAACGCTATTAAATTTTCTCCGCCTGAGAAGAAACTGACCATCAGAACTTACCTGATGGATCGGCGCACCGCGGCCGTTTGCGTGCAGGACAGAGGATGCGGAATTCCCGCGGAGGACGTGCCGCATGTGTTCGAACGGTTCTTTAAGGCGGAAAAGGCGCATACGCCGTCCGCGCAGAGCGGCACGGGGCTCGGATTATCCATCGTGCGCGTTATCATTGATCAACACGGACAGAATATCTGGGTAGAGAGCACTCCCGGGGAAGGTACCCTGTTTATATTTACGCTCAAGCACGTGCAGGATGCGCGCCGCCGAGGCGATACAAAAACGGAAAGCCCGCATAGGGAGACTGAAGGAGACCGGCAATGAGCTTCGAGAACTATTACGACAACATGGACGATACCAATGAACCAAAGCCGCCTCGCCGCGCGGGCCGCATTGCGCTGCTTATCGTCACGGTGGCGGTGGTGTTCCTCATCATCGGCATGCTGCTTGCGGGGCTGATACAGTCTGCGCAGCAGCCATGGCAGCCCTTACTGCCTGAACAGCCTGAGAAAACCCAGAGCCCCGAACCCGATCAATCCGCCCAACCTGCCGCGCCTACGCCATTGCCGACCGAACGGCCCATGGTGACGCTGGACGGCGTGGCGCCCATGCTGCCTTCCTCAGGCAACCCCATCCCGGACATTGTGGACGCCGTGGCTCCGAGTGTGGTAGGCGTATTGAATTATGCGGGCGACACCCTGGACGAAGGCACCGAGCAGGGCATGGGCAGCGGCTTTATAGTCTCCTCGGAAGGGTATATCCTCACAAACGCGCACGTGGTGGCGGGCGCAGGGTCGCTTGCCGTCACGCTGATGGATGGGACTGAGGTGGAAGCCCAACTCATTGGCTCCGATACGATTTCCGATGTAGCGGTGCTCAAAGTGGACTACGCCGGCCTCAGACCATTGAAGCTTGGCGATTCCGAGTATATCCGGGTGGGCGATTATGTCGTGGCGGTTGGCAATCCGCTTGGCTTCGGCCTGGAGGGAACGGTCACGATGGGCATCATCAGCGCCCGCTCCCGTACCATCACCATCGACGATCACACCAACACCTATATTCAGACGGATGCCGCTATCAACGTTGGCAACAGCGGCGGTCCGCTGCTGAATATGCGCGGCGAGGTAATAGGCATCAATTCCGCAAAGACAATCAATGCCGGGTACGATGAGTATGGCGACGTCATCAGCGCGGAAGGGTTGGGGTTTGCGCTGCCTATCAACGATGTACGCGCGATTACTGAGCAGCTTATCACAAAGGGCTATGTCGAGCGCGCGGCGCTGGGCGTGAATATCGTGGAGCTTAGCAAGGCGCAGATGGAGGAGAAAGGCCTGCAGAACGGTGTTCTGGTAGTGGCGGTAGTGCATGCTTCTCCCGCGGACACCGCGGGTATAAGGCCGGGCGACATCATACTTTCCTGTGACGGGATGCGCATTGAGGATAAAAACGAGCTGTCCAGTTATGTCAATGCACGGCCGGTAGGCTCGCAAATTGAGCTCATCATATCCCGCGACGGACAGGAATTGACGATACAGGTGGACCTCGTGGATATGAGTACGCTGGACTACAGCGACGTGGAAGAGATGGAGGAATAAATCCGCTACTATGAACGAACTGTAAACAGTCGTTTATAATAGTCTGAATATGCGACAAACGCCCCTTTTCATCCGTTTTATTGGAAATGGATGGAAGGGGCGTTTTTATGATGAAACGGATGCTGATTGCCGCTCTGTGCACACTGTTGCTTGTTACGGCGCTGCCGATGCAGGCGATTGCCGCTCAGGAACTCATTGTGGTAGACGTAGCAAAGACTGAATCGGACAGGGATTGGCTGCGCGAGCTTTTCCCAAGGCTGCGCAGCGTGAAGGAGGTGGAAACGTGCTTTGTATTCGCCTCCGCGCCGAAATGCGTGAAAACACGCGCCGTGCTGAATCAAAAGGGCGAGTCGCTTACTCTGTACCGCCTTGCGGATGAAAGGGCCATGCACAAGTGCATCGCAATGATACAGGGCAGCGCGCTCGTTTATGGTGGCAAGACGGTATATGTGGATACCAAATTCCCCGTAACGTATTTCTATAACGTAAAGGAAAACGTCATTGCGCTCTATTGCGGAGCGGACGCCGCAGTGTATGAGAAACTGTTGCAGGATTATACGGTGGCAGGCATATATGGCGGATATTTCTCCCCGCGGCATGCAATTGTACATGACGGCATGGAGATCGCCATACCGCGCACAGGCGCTGCCGAAAGCCTTAAGCAGGTAAAGGCCATGGCGGACAGCGTATATG
>JAEWWD010000232.1 GCA_023396535.1 Bacillota bacterium | reverse complement strand
GTTTCCGTCGCCGCCCGCAAGGCGGCGATACAGATTTAACCCGCGATTCGCAATAATGTAAAATGAACAATGCACAATAAAGGAAGAAATTCCATGCGAATTTTCTCCCGCAAGGGTTCATTGCTCGAATGGTACATTCGGGTATCATCCAGAATCAATTTAGAATCCATATGCAAAAAAACTATTTACAGATAATATATTCTTGTGGTATAGTCTTGAAAAATCAGACCAAAACCGATTTATCTGTCTTATCGTTCTTTCAAATTTAAAAGAGAAAAGACGAAATTCGACAAGCATATCATCAGGACGGGAAACCTGGTCTTTTACTCAAACTGATATGTGTTTCTGTTTGTCGTGCTTTTGTGTTGCGTTTTTTTGCCTAATGGAAGGCAAAAAGTCCGAACGCAGAGTACGTCAAAAAATACATAAAAAGAGGGAGTAGGCCATGGTGAAATCTATCGATTGCCTGAAAGAACTGATTCGCGCGGGCAGGGCGGAAATACCGGCGGATCTGGTCATTCAGAACGGCACGCTCGTGAACGTGATGACCGGCGAGCTGTATCCGGCCAATGTTGCCATCTACCGGGATACCATCGTAGCGGTGGACAACGACGTCAGTATGCACATCGGCCCCAACACAAAAACGCTGGACGCGACAGGCCGCTATCTGGTACCCGGACTCATCGACGGGCATATCCACAGCGAATGCAGCAAATTAAGCATCACATCGTTTGCAAAGGCCGTAGTTCCCTGCGGCACGACCAGCATCGTATCCGGGCTGGACGAATACATCTCCGTGGGCGGTCTCGACGGGCTGCGGGAGGTATTTGAGGAGATCGATAATACCCCGCTGCGCGTATTCTGGGGCGCGCCCTACCGCACACCCTACACGGTGCCGCAATCCACCGTCGCGTTCAATTTCACAAGGGAAGTACACGAACAGGTTCAGAACTGGCCTCAATGCTATGGCGTCTGGGAGACCGTGCGCGAGTTTGTAAACGAGCGCGACGAAGAAACTCTCGGCGCCATTTCTCTTGCCTTCAAAAACAGGCTGCCGGTATTCGGTTGCGCGCCCATGGCGCGGGGAAAAGAGCTGGACGCATACCTGTGCGGCGGCGTACGGCTGGACCATGAAAGTTACGACCATGAAGAAGTCGTGGAAAAAATGCGTAAAGGTATGCACATGGTCATCCGCGAATCCTCCGTAACGCATTTCCTCAAGGAAAATATCCGCGCCGTCACAGAGGTCAACCCCGCTCTCGCACGCCGCGTCAGCTTCTGCACCGACGACGTAACCGCAAGCGACGTGTTGCACAAAGGGCATCTCGACCATGTCGTTCGGCTCGCGATCGCGGCGGGCGTCCCCGCCATAACGGCCATACAGATGGCCACCATCAACAGCGCCGAGGCGTACCGCATCGACCACCTGGTGGGTTCCATCAGCCCGGGCAGGCTGGCCGACATACTGTTCATAGACGATCCCGAACGTTTTACGGTGAAAGCCGTTATCTCGAACGGCGTGCTGGTAGCGGAGGACAAACAGCTCAATTATGAGCTGAAAGCGCCTAAAAGAAGCCCGGCATTAAGCGGCGAACTCAAGCGCGGTCTCACAGCAAAGGAAGATTTCGAGTATAAGGTCGGCATCCAGAGCGGAACCGCCACCGTACTCGCCATGGATGTCAAGGGGCCGTTTGTCCGTAAACGGCGGGACGTCGAGCTTGCCGTGCGTGATTTCGTCGTGCAGCCGGATACGGAGCGGGATGTGGCGATGGTGTCCGTACTGGAACGCTTCGGCAGAAACGGCAACAAATCGCTGGCCTTCTGCTCGGGCTGGAAGCTCAAAAGGGGCGCCATGGCCTCCTCCTGCGCGCCGGACGACAACAACATCGTGGTGATGGGCGTGAACGCCACGGATATGTCGCTGGCCGTCAACCACCTCATCACCCACGGCGGCGGACAGGTCGTGGTCGCGGAGGGGCGGGTCGTCGACTTTTTGCCGCTGCCCGTCGGCGGTATCTGCTCCGACGAAGAGCCGTCGCTGATCGCGCGGCGCGAGACAGAGCTGAACCGTGCGGCCGGCGCGCTCGGGTGCGATCTTGAAGAACCCCTGATGTACATGTTTTTCCTGCCCATCACGGCCATACCGGATTACGCTATCACGGACGTGGGGCCGGTAGACGTGCTGGCGCTCAATACGTTCGATCCTATACTGAAACTCACAGAAAGGTAGGGGATGGATATGGAAAAGCGGCAGTTGAAGCGGCTGATCGACGTTGCGGCCGGCCGCGCACCGGCGGACGTCGTGATCAAAAACTGCAAAGTGGTGGACGTTTACAACCAGGGCATTCTCGAAGGGGATATCGCGCTCTCCGGCGGGCTCATCGCAGGCGTGGGAACTTATCAGGGACAAACTGAGATCGACGCCGGGGGCATGTATGCGGCGCCGGGGTTCATCGACAGCCACATCCACATCGAATCCTCCTATGTCAGCCCCGAGGAGATTGGCAGGCTGCTGACGCCGCACGGCGCTTCCACCATCATCGCCGACCCGCATGAGATCGTGAACGTATGCGGCTTGACGGGCCTTGACTACATGCTTTCGGCCGCCAAGGGTACGGCGCTGGACATCAAATTCATGCTTCCCTCCTGCGTGCCGGCTACACCGTGGGAGCATGCGGGGGCGATAATCGACGCCGCCGCCATGAAAGCCCCCATGGCGGATAACCGTATTGCCGGTTTGGGCGAATATATGGATTACCCGGGCGTCATCAACGCGGTTGACACCACGCTCGACAAACTTCTGGTCGCGTACGCGGCGAACAAACCTATCGACGGCCACAGTCCCTCTGTCGCCGGGAATGCGCTCAACGCCTATGCGGCGGCGCGAATAGGCACGGATCACGAGTGCTCGACCACCGCGGAACTGCTGGACAGGATATCGCGCGGTATGTATGTGCTGTTGCGCCAGGGTTCCGCATGCCACGAACTTAGGAATCTGCTCAAAGCCGTCAGCGCGAAGAACAGCCGCAGGTGCCTGTTGTGCAGCGACGACCGCCAACCCAAAACCATACTGGAATTGGGGCACCTCGACGACCACCTGCGCATCTGCGTGGAGGAGGGGCTTGATCCCATACTCGCGATACAGATGGCCAGCCTCAACGCGGCCGAATGCTTCCGCCTGCACGACAGGGGCGCAATCGCGCCGGGTTTGCGCGCGGATATCGTCCTGCTGGAGGATCTGAAGGAGTTCAGGGTGCGCCGCGTGTTCATAAACGGCATGGAAGTCGCGCGGGACGGGCAGTATCTGCTCCCCGTGAAGCGGTATCCCATCGACGAGGTGGCGGCCAGTTTCCATGTAAAGGATTTCAGCGCAAATAAGCTCAAAATGAAGCTCAAGAGCGACCGTGTAAACGTCATAGGCATCAACCCGGGCAGCGTGGTGACAAGCAAGCTGACAGAAACCGTCAGTCGGGACCCGGAAGGCGATTTTGTATACGACCCGGAACGGGATATCGTGAAGGTTGCCGTGGTGGAACGGCACCAGAACACAGGCAATGTAGCGCTGGGCCTCCTGAAGGGATACGGCATACGTTGCGGCGCGATAGCGCTTTCCATCGCGCACGATTCGCACAACATCATCGCTGTTGGAGTCAGCGACGCGGATATGGCGCTCTGCGTGGAAACGCTTATCGCGCAAAACGGCGGTGTGGTGCTGGCAAAAGACGGCCGCGTGATAGACAGCATGCCCATGCCCATCGGCGGCATTATGAGCGACCAGTCCGGCGAGTGGGTCGATCAGACGCTCACCCGCCTGCACGACACGGCGTATAGGGAACTTCGCATCAATGAAGCGCTTGAACCCGTCATGTCGCTGTGCTTTATGTCTTTGGCCGTCATTCCCGAGCTTAAGCTCACGGATATGGGTTTGTTCGACGTAACCATATTCGATTTTATACCCATCGAAGCGTCCTGAGTGGATTTTTCCCAATAAAAAACTAAACAAGGAGGCAACCTCATGCGCAACAGCGGAAATCTGGTACCCCTTTTTAGACGGGGCGACATTGGCGGTATCACCTATGCCGTCACCAACAACATCGTGAACTACCTCATCGTAATTGCGACATTATCCTTCGCGCTGGGCTGGCCGGACGAACTGGTATACGGGCGCGTCGTTCCGGGCATGTCCATAGGGCTGCTTTGCGGCGGTCTGTACTACGCCTATATGGGCTATAAACTTTCCAAACAGGAAAACCGGCCGGATGTAACGGCGCTTCCTTCGGGCGTTTCCACCCCCGCCATGTTTGTTATTCTGTTTGGAGTCATCACGCCATTGCATTACGCCATCGGCGATCCTTATCTCGAATGGTCCGCCGCGGTCGCGGCCTGCTTCATCGGCGGCGGCATCGAGTTCCTGGGCGGCATCATTGGGCCATGGATGAAACGGCATATCCCCCGCGCGGCCCTTCTGGGCACCGTAGCCGGCATAGGATTTATCTGGATGGCGACGCAGGGCGTGTTTGACGTATACAACGACCCCATGATCGGCCTCCCCATACTGGTGGTCGCGCTGGTCGGGTTGTTCGGCGGCTACCTGTTCCCGAAAAAAATACCGCCTCTGGTGGTGGCGATCGTCGGCGGCATCGTATACGCGCTCCTGCTCGGCCGCACGAATTTTGATTTCTCCGGGATCGGCTTCTATACCCCCGACCCGGTTACGGGCTTACAGGGCCTGCTCAACGGACTTGCCGTAGTAGCGCCGTATCTGACCATAGTCATCCCCATCGAAATCTACAACTTCATCGAAACCATGGATAACGTCGAAGGCGCCAACGCCGCAGGCGACAATTACAGTGTGCGGGAAGCGCAGTTCGCGGACGGCATCTGTACCATGATATCGGCGATATTCGGCGGCGTGGTGCCCAACACGGTTTGGCTCGGCCACGCGGGCCTGAAAAAGGCGGAAGCCGGTATCGGCTATTCCATCATATCAGGGGCGGCGCTGGGGGTCGCGGGCGTGTTCGGCCTGTTCACATTCCTGAACCATCTGGTACCCCCCGCCATATGCGCCATCACGTTCCTGTGGTGCGCAGTGGTCATGGTATCCCAGGCGTTCAAGGATACCAACAGGAAGCACTATGCGGCGGTGGGCGTCGCGATGATTCCTCCGGTTGCCGATTATCTGTTCACGCAGGTCACCGGAGCCGTCGCCCTGACAGGCGAATGGACGACGACACTGGCCTCCGGTATGACCGGGTATAGCGACCAGGTCACCGGCATGCTCATAGAGAACGGAGTCATGTGGAGCGGCGTACCGGCCGTAAAGGCAGGCGCCATCATCATCGGCATCATACTGGGAACCATCACTGCGTTTATCATCGACAGAAGGCTGGACAAGGCAGCCATTACCTCCCTCGCGGCGGCGGTGCTTGCGCTGCTGGGTCTGATTCATTACTCGCAGCTCGGTTTCTATCCGACATCCCCGTTCTTTATCGCTTACGTATTGATGGCCGCAATACTCTTCATACTGCACCTGGGCCGCAAGTCGTGGCTTGAGAGCATCGAGGATTACGAATACGTATAATTTAAATGGACAAGGGCGGTCGCTTGCGCGGCACTCGCGCTAAGGCGTTATTTTGCGCCGACGTATCGCTGAAAATTGGAGGGCTGACCAAATATTCGGTCAGCCCTCCATCAAAAGCTGTAAAAAGGCTTTCAAGGAAATTCCTTTGGAATTTTACCTGCATTGTTCATTATGCATTGTTCATTGATGCGAATCGCGGGTCGAAAATCGCGGGTACGTTCGGGGGCTTGCCCCCGAACCCCCACCAAGGCCGTAACGGCCCTTGGAACCCGCCCCAAAGCGACTTTGTCGCTTTGGGGAATATTTTAATCGTAAGTTTTTAATCGCGTCTCGGGACTAATTACGCGCCCAGACCGCACCTCGGGGAACGTGGGGGCGGGGCCCCCACTTTTAAATAAAATAAGTTTCCGTCGCCGCCCGCAAGGCGGCGATACAGATTAACCCGCGATTCGCATCATTGTTCATTATTAATTATGGCCTATGCTCCCCTGTCAGCTCCCGCAGCGTTTCGGTCACGTCCACGTCGATCAGTTCCCTCTCGTCCTCGACGTCGCAGAACAACAGCTTGTCCTCGTTGGATTTGATGACCTCGTTGCCGCCCATATCCCCGTCGAGCGATAATAGCGCCGGAAAGAACGCACGCGGAAATACGCACGGGTTGCCCCGGCGGCCCTGATGGCCGACGGATACGATATAGTCCGGGTTCGCGCGATAAAGCGCGAGCTCACGCAGTATGGTTTCCCGCCGCAGCAGCGGCTGATCGGCAACGAGAAACAGGAGCGCGTCCGCATCCGAAAGCGCTGCCATGCCGATGCGGATGGTATGGCTCAGGCCTTTGTCCGGCTCCTGGTTGATTTTCACTATGAACCCGCGATTTTTGGCCATTTCCACGATTTCGGGATAACGGGTGACCACGACGACATGGTAAAACTCCTCGGAAGGAATGACGTTGAGCGCGTGTTCGGCCAGCGTTACGCCATCCAGCCGAACGGATAGCTTATTGCTGCCAAAGCGCCGGGCGCTGCCCGCCGCCATCAGTACGCAGCCGATCTTCAAAGATGAATCCATCCTGTTTGCTCCTGTTCGTCGTTTGTCAACAGTATACCCGTTCTTTCGCGCAAAAATCAATCTTGAAGTCCAAGTATTTCCAAACCGTCAAAGTAGTTATAACGAGCGCTTGTCCCGATAAAAAAAAGCCCCCGCGCTATGCGCCAATTATGGCAACGGCGTGTTGAGACCCCCAAAAACACGTTATATATAAAATAGATTTACGCAGATACTAGGCGTATGGGCCAGCGAGTGCTATAATGTAAAAAAATAAAAATCTGGTTGTAAAAATAATTTTTATGGAGGCATCGCATGAGCGTTGGAAAAAGTGTCCCGCGCGTAGACGCGCTGGATAAAGTGACCGGCCGCGCCAAATATACGGACGACCTGGTAGACAAAAGCGCGCTCGTGGCGAAAGTGCTGCATTCCGAGATCGCCAACGGGCGGGTAATCCATATGGACACCAGCGAAGCCAAGCGCATCCCCGGCGTCGTAAAGGTCGTCACCTGCTTCGATGTGCCGGAACTGCCCTTCTCCACGGCAGGACACCCATGGTCGACCGACGTGCATCATCAGGACATTGCAGACAGGCTGCTATTGAACAGCCGGGTCCGTCTGTACGGCGACGATATTGCGGCCGTCGTGGCGGAGGATGAAATCGCCGCTTCGCGCGCCCTGCGCGCCATCAAGGTGGAGTATGAGGAATACCCCGTTCTGCTGGATCCGATAGAAGCCGCCAAGGACGGCGCAAACCAGTTGCACGACGGGTATCCCAACAACATACTCATGCATACCGGCTTCGAGGACGGCAATTTTGGCGAAGCTATTCAGGAAGAAGGCCTCGTAGAGATGGACGGCTGGTATGAAACGCCCATGGTACAGCATTGCCATATCGAGCCGCCTATTTCCTATGCGTATATGGAAGGCGGGCGTATCGTGGTGGTATCCTCCACACAGATCCCGCACATCACGCGCCGCGTCGTCGCGCAGGCGCTGGACATTCCCTGGGGCAAGGTGCGCATCATAAAGCCGTATATCGGCGGCGGCTTCGGCAACAAGCAGGATGTGCTCTACGAACCCCTCAACGCATATCTTTGCAAGCTGGTGGGCGGGCGGTTGGTCAAGCTGGAGCTCACGCGCGAGGAGACTTTCTCCTGTACGCGCGTGCGCCACGCAATGAAATTCCACCTGACCTCGTACGTCCGGCCGGATGGCCGTGTCGTGGCGCGCAAATGCGTGGCCTATTCCAACCAGGGCGCTTACGCTTCGCACGGGCACAGCGTCATCTCCAAGGCCATGACCGTCATCCGCCAGCTCTATCCGAGCGAGCGGGGTCAAAAGGTCGAGGGCTATACCGTATATACCAATATGCCCTCCGCCGGCGCCATGCGCGCTTACGGCACGCCGCAGGCCGTATTCGCCATTGAAAGCCATATGGAGGATATCGCCCGGAAACTTGGCGTCGATCCTCTCGCGTTCCGTCAAATGAACATGATGCCGCAGGGCTTTATAGATCCGTTCTCCAAGAACATCAACTACTTCGACAGCTTCAACGAGTGCATGCAAAAGGGCAAGGAATACATTCACTGGGAAGAAAAGCGCAGGCTTTATGAGAACCAGACCGGCCCCATCCGCCGCGGCGTGGGTATGTCGCTTCTCTGGTATAACACCGGCGTCTGGCCCATCTCGCTGGAATCCGCCGGCTGCCGCATCGTGCTCAACCAGGACGGCTCTGTACAACTACAGGTCGGCGAAACGGAAATCGGCCAGGGCGCCGATACCGTGTTCGCACAGATGGCGGCGACAACGCTGGGCATTGCCTTTGAAGACGTACACGTCGTCAGCACACAGGATACGGATGTTACGCCGTTTGGCACCGGTGCTTACGGATCGCGCCAGACATACGTCGCCGGCATGGCAATCAGGCAGACAGCGACCCTTCTCAAGGAGAAGATACTCAACTATGCCCACGATCTGGAGCGGTTCCCGGCCGAAGACCTTGATATCGTGGACGGCAACATTGTCCATAAACCCAACGGTACGGTGCTGCGCAGCATGGCGGAGCTGGCCGGCGAAGCGTTTTACAGCATGATGCATTCGGAGCATCTGACGGCCGAATCCACCTGCCAGTGCAAATCCAACGCATACAGCTTCGGCTGCGCGTTCGCCGAAGTGGAGGTGGATATCCCGCTGTGCAAAGTAAAGGTACTCAACCTCATCAACGTGCACGACTGCGGGCAACTCATCAACCCGCAGCTCGCCGAGGCGCAGGTGCATGGCGGCATGAGCATGGCGATCGGCTACGGGCTCTCCGAACAGCTCCTGTTCGATGAAAAGACGGGCAAGCCGCTCAACGGCAACCTGCTGGACTATAAGCTTTCGACCACCATGGACCATCCGCATCTCGAGGCGCAGTTCGTGGAAAACTATGAACCCACCAGCGCCTACGGGACAAAGGGGCTGGGCGAGCCGCCCACCGTGCCCGGCGCGCCCGCCATCCGCAACGCGATACTCAACGCCACCGGCGTTGCCGTAAACAAAATTCCTCTGAACCCGCACACCCTGTTCCCCGCGTTTAAAGAAGCGGGCCTGATATAATCGGGAAGGACGGTGGAAAGCCATGTATGATATCGAGGCACTGTACGAAGCCAATTCCGTAGAGAACGCCATATCCCTGCTGCAGGAGCATCCGGAGGCGCTGATACTCGCCGGCGGGAGCGACCTTTTAGTCAAGATCCGCGAGGGCAAGCTTGCAGGCTGCACGCTTGTCAGCATACAGAAGCTCGACGAGCTGCGCGGCGTATCCATGGATGAAGACGCAACGCTGCGCATCCGCCCGCTGACCAGTTTCTCCCATGTCACGCGCGACCCGCTCATACAGCAGCACATCCGCGTTCTGGGCGAGGCGGTGGACCAGGTGGGCGGGCCGCAGGTGCGCAATATCGGCACCATCGGCGGCAATGTCTGCAACGGCGTGACCTCCGCCGACTCCGGTTCCACGCTGGTCGCGTGGGACGCCGTTATGGAACTGACCGGCCCCGACGGGGTGAGACGCGTGCCCATTCAGGAGTTTTATATCAAAGCGGGCAAGGTCGCATTGAAACCCGCCGAGCTGCTGACGGCGATACTCATACCACGGGAAAGCTACGAGAACTGCTTTGGCCACTACATCAAGTACGCCATGCGCGGCGCTATGGATATCGCGACGCTGGGCTGCTCGGTCAACGTGCGACTCTCCGCCGATAAAAAAACGGTGGAGCGCGTGCGCGTCGCTTACGGCGTGGCGGGGCCCGTACCCATGCGCGCGCCGGGCGCGGAGCTTTCCGCGACCGGAAAGCCCGTATCCAGGGAGACCATCGAGGCGGCGGCGAAGGCCTCGCTCAACGACGTCAACCCGCGCACGAGCTGGCGCGCGAGCCGCGAGCTGCGCCTGCAGCTCGTTGAGGAACTGACACGACGCGCGTTTGAGAGCGCCGTCATATTGGCAGGAGGTGCGCTCTGATGCAGAAGAAGCTGATACGCTGTACCATCAACGGCAAACAGGCGGAAACGTATGTGGATGTGCGCGCGTCATTGACCGACCTGCTGCGCAACGAATACCGGCTGACCAGCGTGAAAAAAGGCTGCGAGGTCGGCGAGTGCGGCGCGTGCAACGTCATCATAGACGGCGAGTGCTTCAATTCCTGTATCTATCTCGCCGTATGGGCGGACGGCAAAAGCATCCGCACACTGGAGAGCCTGCTTGGCCCTAATGGCGAGCTCGCGGATATCCAGCAGGCGTTCATCGACGAGGGCGCCGTTCAGTGCGGCTTCTGTACGCCCGGCTTTATCATGACCGCCGTGGAGATACTTGAATCCGGCCGGGACTATACGCGCGACGAACTCCGGCGGCAGCTTGCCGGGCATCTCTGCCGGTGCACGGGATATGAAAACATCGTCAACGCCGTGGAGAAAACCATGAAACAGCGAATTGCCGCGCGAAAATAAAAATAATACAGCGGCATAACCAAAAGCAAAGTTTCTCTCCGCCGTCCGGCCTCTGGCCGGACGGCGGCTTTGATTCTCACGCTGGCAGCCGGCCGTTTTTTTGTCGACAACGTCCCGATTCCGCAAAATTCCCAGGAAAAATCGTCCTGATCATTCATTTGCGCCTTTACGTATTTCGCCCGGACGCACTATACTTATGATAAGTAAATATGGGGGCTATACCGTTATGGAGTATATGACAGTATCGGAGGCGGCCGGGAAATGGGGAATCACGCCGCGCCAGGTGCAGGCTCTATGCCGGAAGGAGAAGGTGCAAGGCGCCATGCTTTTCAGCCGGTCGTGG
>JAEWWD010000135.1 GCA_023396535.1 Bacillota bacterium | reverse complement strand
ATGGTGCCATTGAAGCGGTATGGAATGTGGATGGGAAGCTGCGATGTTCTGTGATTGGAGGCGAACCGGCGATCGGAATATGCGGTTCTGGCCTGATTGATGCAGTGTTTGCTGCGAAAGCTGCCGGCATCTTGGACCGGAAGGGTAGACCGCAAGCGGCAGGCGGGCTGGTACTCGGCGATAGCGGTATTACGCTCTCCCGAGCGGATCTGAACGCCGTGCTCTTGGCAAAGGGTGCAATCCGCGCTGGGATTGAGACGCTGTTGGACGCGTTTAGCATTACTGATAGGGATATTGCACAGGTGATTCTATGTGGCGGTTTCGGAAGCTATCTACGGCCTGAAAGCGCTGTTGGAATAGGAATGTTCCCATCGGGCTTTCTGCAAAAGACTGTTTCTATCGGAAATGCGGCAGGCGCCGGCGCTTCCATGGTACTACAGAACAAAGTCATGACGATAAAGTTGAAGAACATTGCTTCCTCAGCTGAAACGCTGGAACTGTCTTATAGCAAATTCTTCAATCAAAAATTCACTCGGTCTATGTTTTTGCCAGAATGAGATGGATGACATGTGCTAACTGCCTTAAAGGGAACGTATGCTTCGGGCGAAATTCGAAGATTAGCGGAGAAAGACCATGGACACAATCGTGGTTGCCTGCTCTATGCTGGAGGATGAGATCCGCCGCGTGATGCAAGAAGAACAACTGCAGTATGAAATCAGATGGCTTGATCGAGGGCTGCATCAGTCGCCGGAGTTATTGCATACCAAGGTTCAGCATGCGATCGAGGAACTCGAACAAGACCACGATGAAATTCTCCTCTGCTATGGATTCTGCGGCAATGCACTCCGGAATTTACGTGCATCCGGCGCGGTTTTAGCGGCTATGCGATGCGACGATTGCATCCACATGCTACTGCCTGGCCGTGTGGATAGCAGAAGCCTGTATTTCACAGGAGGCTGGATTCGTTCGGATAAATTCATCGGAGAAGAGTACCAAGCTTGCTTGGAGAAATATGGGGAGAGAAAAACGAAGCGTATCTATCAGACCATTTTGCGGGAATATAATTGCCTTTATATGGTGGACACCGGCGCATATGATTTGGAGCAATACATACCTAAAGCAATGAAGGCGGCTGACTGCTTGGCCCTGCAGTTTATAATCACGAACGGAAGTATTGACATCCTACGTAAGCTGCTGACCCATCGATGGGATCAAGATATTGTCATGGCCGGGCCCGGTATGCCGCTGAACTGGTAGGTATAAACCCAATGATGCAATAAACGTGCGATGCATGTAATAAATCAATACTACAAATATGACAATTGAAAGGTAGGTACTTATGAAACGAAACAGCTGCGACGCGCAGCTAATTCCAGCGGCGCGTCGGCGTTGCAGGCAAATGAAGACCCGGTATGCCACGAAAAGGAGGAATGACATGTCCGGAATAAGGCTGTATCTGCTTTCCGGTTTTCTCGGAGCCGGTAAAACGACTCTGCTGCAGCGCATCCTGCACGGCGGCCGTCCGCGCGCGGGTGTACTTGTTAACGATTTCGGAAAGATCGACATCGACGGCGCGCTGATCGGTAAGGACGATCTCCCCATGGTCTTAATTCAGAACGGCTCGATTTTCTGCTCATGTCTCAAGGGCCAGTTCATCGAGGCGCTAATTCGCTTTTCGAGGCTTGATATTGACGAGCTATTCATTGAAAGCTCGGGGCTTTCGGATCCTTCCCAGATACAGGACATCCTGAATAAAATCGCCTCGCAGCTGGAGCACCCCTATGATTACAAGGGCTCGATCTGCCTGGTTGACTGCGAGACTTTCCTTGACTACGCCGACATACTGGTCGCACTGGAGCACCAGGTCGCGGCGTCGGATCTGATACTGCTCAATAAGACGGATCTCGCTGGAGAGGACAGCGTCGATGAAGTTGAGCGCCGAGTGTGCGCCATCAACCCCCATGCGCGAATCTTGCGCACAACGTACGCGCAGGTACCTTTTGGTCTGTTACCGGGCGTGCCTGTCGAGAAAAGCGAAGTGCGCGACTGCGTGAATACCGCTCAAACCCGACCTGGGAGCTATCTTTTGGAGGCGCCCGGAGCCTACACCCGAGAGCACCTCTTGTCTGCGGCCACCGCACTGGCACCCCATGTGCTTCGCCTCAAAGGCTTCGCGCTCTCTGAAGACGGTCCAGTTTTGGTCGAGGTCGCGGGCCACCGCGCGTCTTTGCGCGCCGCAGCGCCGCAAAGTGCTATTATAGGAACAAAGCTTGTAATCCTCTCGACCGAGTCCGACGCCGAGATCCTGCTCGCCCAGATTTGGAAGCAATCCACCGGTACAATCGCCCAGATCTGTTAGCCCATACAACAAAAACATTGCCCAGGAGAAGTGTTGCTCTCGGGCAAAGCATGTCGCTGCGCAAGGCTGTAAAACGACTGTCGCGTGGTACGTCGGCCGCATACTGGAGGTGGAAGATTTGATCTTATTCATATTGCACCTCATAAACAACCGGCATTACCTCTCTTGATTCGACGCCGGTTCGTGTTAATCTTTGATTTTGAATGATCTCACAAATTCAGGCAGTGGTTGGGTCTATTCAGTTTTGCTTATGTACTTTGCGAAAATAGATTATTATTACTATTTTGTAAACATGATCCATAACATGCTGCGTTTTCTTTTTTCCAAACGTCTTTATAGCATCAAAGTGCTTTGATTATTAGGATGGTGATGCGATGTATCTAATGGCAAAGACAAGACAATGTCTTCTCATACGAGTCTGGAGGAATGCTATTTCCAGGGGTCTGGAATTTGAACAACAGGCTGTATATTGACTATACTAAGACTAGTTCGACGAATTGCAGGCTTGATAGAATTAGATTATGGACGAAGGCAGATCAGGCCCCCTATCCTGATGACCTATGGGGTGTCGAACTTGTGACTTCACTATCCGGCGTTGTTCAAGGAACCGATGTGAGTCTATCATATTCTCTTTCTCCGGGAATAGTTGATCCAAATTGGGTATGGGATTACCAATATCCTGCCGTCTTTGACAATAGCTAAACAAAAAAGCAATTGCTTTCCGATTGCTGTTGTTATTATGGGCTTTTGTTGCATCAATTACTCTTAATGTTTCCAACTGAATCCGTTCATTCTTTGAACCTTTATTTCCTTAACCAGCTATCAGTTCAGCGTTATATAGCGGGATGAATAAGCAAAAAAATGGACGAAGGCCACAGCTTTCGTCCACTTTGTACCATGCATTCCATTACACCTTATATGCTTTTCTTCGTCTTCCTACGACTACAACCGCGAAAATTGCCGCAAATCCAAGCATGATGAAGCCTAGAGGTGGTGTGGAGTCTCCCGTCTTGGGCGGGTCGGTCACCATGCTGTCCGGTACCAGTAAGCCGGTCGTCACAGCGAAAGGCGAAAGGCTCGTCACGGTGAAGGTCGCTTGGCCGTTTGCCACCGTGGCGGTAAGCGTCTCCAGCCTGCCGTTTACGCAGTGGAGTATGGTCACCGTCTGCCCGTTATGCTGGTTGCCGACGGGTATGGAAACGGTAAGCGAGCCACGAAAGCCCCGGGTGAGGTCGATGTCATAGCAAAGTATGAGCTGATTGTCCTTCTGCGCCTTGCGAATTTCGTCGCATGCGCCGCAGGTGCCTTCCGGGTGAAGCGCCATATCCTTCACCGTAAGCGCGGCGCGCCTGTGGATACTGCCCGATACGGTGACGCCCGTTGCGCCGTCGGTCAGCGTGCGGAAAATATAGGCAGAATCGTTACCATCGCTACCTCCCGTGTATTGGAAAATCGCTCTGATAGCATGGTCGCCGGTTACGTTAGTGAATGTATACAAGGATATCGCGCCCTGGTCGACGTCATCCACCATGACGGACGCAATGGCATAGTTGGCGTCGGGCGTGATGGTAAACGTCCGGTTATCTCCCTCGGCGGCAGAAACTTCCCCGCTCGGGCTGATGCTGCCGCCGCTGCCTGCCGACGCCGTGATGATGTAGGTCGGCGTAGCCGTGGCCGCGTTCACCATTACGCTGATAGTAACATCCAAGGAGACGCCGTTCGTATTCACCACGCCGCCTGGCAATATCACGGTTCCGGCCACCGTAAATGTCTGCTCGGCGGTATCGTCCGGGTCATAGGAGCATCCATCAACATCCCACGTTACGTCCGCCTGTACGTCGCCGCTGTCGGTCACCAGCATCACCCTGACGGGCAGGCCCAGTGCGGATGCTGTTTTCGCCGTGCCGTTGGCCACGCCGGTAATCGTTGTGGGAGCAGTGACGCTTACAAGGGTTTTATCGGTTGACGCTGCCTGAGGCGTTGCGGTCACGGTAACTGCCGCACCCGCGCCCGCGCTACTGACTGCCCGGACATTAAGCGTGTATTCTGTTCCGTTGGTCAGGCCGGTGAAGGTATAAGTCAAAACGTCGCCCGCGTCCGTCCAGCTTGTGCCGTTATCATTGGAAACCTGATATCCGGTGATAGCCGAGCCTCCGTTATCCAGCGGAGCCAACCAGTTCAACTCCACCTGACTATCGCCGGGAGTGGCTGCGAAGTTCTGCGGTGCGGAGGGGGCTCCTATTTTCGAACGCGGGGTTGCGGTGACGGTTGCCGCCGTGCCTGCGCCAAAGCCGTTAATCGCCCTGACCTGCAACGTGTATTCTGTTCCGTT